>NZ_LKDX01000015.1:0-89840 GCF_001401795.1 Pseudoalteromonas sp. P1-26
AAGCCGTTCCTACGTTTTGATGTAGGCGTGAAATTGTAGCAGCGGGTTTACCCCGCGTTATCTTTGAATATCTGTCAGTTTCTAGCCGAACGGTTTTGTTTGTAGGCCTTTGCCAAAGACTCACCTCGTAGGAGGTACTTTAGTGCTGAAAAACAATTCACGGCTAAAGCCGTTCCTACGTTTTGATGTAGGCGTGAAATTGTAGCAGCGGGTTTACCCCGCGTTATCTTTTGTATATTGCGCGATTTAAAATCGCGCCTACAATGTGACCACTAACCACTAACCACTAACCACTAACCACTAACCACTAACCACTAACCACTTAATACCCCTTCCCACCGCTCAAAAATGCGGCTCATCCTGTTTTGATAAGAATTGTTACATATTCGGTTTTATTGTTTTGCTTGAGAGGTTTATTATGGTGAAAGCGAAAAACTAATGATTAATTAGGTTTGCTAGTTTTTCGATAAATACATCAAAAAATAATTAGTACGGGACTCCCATGAAAAAAGTAACACTTACCGCGGCAAGTATTGCACTAGCCCTCGGTCTTGTTGGTTGTGGTGAAAAAGAACAAGAAACTAAAGCACCAGCAACTGCGACCGTAACTGAAGCAAAAGCTCCTTTAAATTCAGGCATTGAATTGGCGAACATGGACAAGTCTGTTCGCGCACAAGATGACTTTTACTATCACGTAAACGGCGAATGGTTAGAGAAAACAGAAATTCCAGGTGATAAATCAAACTACGGTTCATTCACTCAGCTTTACGATGATTCGCAAAAAGCGATGAAAGAAGTACTAGAAAAAGCAGCGGCAAATAAAGACGTTAAGCCAGGCTCTGATGAAGCTAAATTAGCTGCATTCTACAACAGCTATATGGACGAAGCAGGCCGTGAAGCGGCTGGCATCAAGCCATTAACACCAGTGCTAGAAAGCGTTGATGCAGTTAAGAACAAGTCTGATCTAGTTGCTTTAATGGCTGAACTTCGTATTAAAGGCGGTAGCCTACCGTTTGGTTGGTACGTAAACAACGACGCGAAAAATTCTAGCGAAAACGCGATGTATGTTTATCAGTCAGGTTTAGGTTTACCAGATCGTGACTACTACCTAAAAGATGAAGAAAAATTCACAAAAATTCGTGAAGCTTACCAAGCATACGTAACAGCTATCTTAAGCAAAGCCGGTGTAGCAGATGCTGAGTCTGCGGCTAAAGCAATTATTGATCTTGAAACAAGCATTGCTGATGCGCAGTGGAGCCGTGTTGAAAGCCGTGATGCAACCAAATCTTACAATAAGATGAGTGTTGCAGATGCAAATAAACTTACTGGCGACTTTGATTTTGCAGCTTACCTTGATGCATCAGGTATCAAAACTGAAGATGTAATCATTCGCCAACCTAGCTACCTAGAAAAATTCGCAGGTATCTACAATGATACAGACTTAGCAACTTGGCAGAACTACCTTAAGTTCCACTTTGTTAGCAACTACGCTCGCTTATTAGATAAAGAGTTAGTCGATCTTAACTTTGATTTTTACAGCACAACACTTCGCGGTGTAACAGAGCAATCTCCACTTTGGAAAAAAGCGGTTGATGCATCAAACGGTGTTTTAGGTGAAATTCTAGGTAAAGTATACGTGAAAGAAAACTTCCCGCCTGAAGCAAAAGCGCGCATGGAAGAGTTAGTTGATAACGTAATCAAAGGTTATGCAGTTGCGATTGAAAACCTTGAGTGGATGAGCCCTGAAACAAAAATTGCTGCTAAAGAAAAGCTTGATAAGTTCACACCAAAAATCGGTTACCCAGATAAATGGAAAGACTACTCAGCACTTGAAGTTAAAGGTGATGACTTAGTAGGTAACTACATTCGCCACAGCGAGTGGGAATATGCGGACATGACTGCAAAACTAGGTAAGCCAGTTGACCGTTCTGAGTGGCACATGACACCACAAACAGTAAATGCTTACTACAACCCTGTGAACAACGAAATCGTATTCCCTGCGGCTATCTTACAACCGCCATTCTTCAACCTAGAAGCTGATGACGCTGTTAACTACGGTGCAATTGGTGCAGTAATCGGCCACGAATTAGGTCACGGTTTTGATGACCAAGGTGCGAAGTACGATGGTGACGGTAACTTACGTAACTGGTGGAGCGAATCAGACCTTAAACAGTTTGAAGAGCGCACAGGTCAGCTAGTTGCTCAATATAACGAGTACAAACCATTTGAAGATGCAAGCGTTAATGGTCAGCTTACATTAGGTGAAAACATTGGTGACTTAGGCGGCTTAACTGTTGCTTATACGGCATACCAGTTATCACTTGGTGATGAAAAAGCGCCTATCATTGATGGCTACACAGGTGATCAGCGTTTCTTCATGGGTTGGTCGCAAATTTGGCGTCGTAAATACCGTGACGAAGAGTTACGTAACCGCCTAATGACAGACCCTCATTCGCCAAGCCACTACCGTGTAATCGGTATTCTTTCAAACATGCCAGAGTTCTATCAGGCATTTGATGTGAAAGAAGGCGACAAGATGTATATCAAACCAGAAGATCGCGTAAAAATCTGGTAATTGATTATCGATTATAAAAAGGCTCTGAGTGAACGCTCAGAGCCTTTTTTGTTTGGAGCAGTTAGCTTTGACTTAGGAAGTGTTTTAACGCCGAAATTATAGATAATTGTTGTGCGCGATATTCACGGCTAAAGCCGTTCCTACGGGATTGTAGGAGGTGTTTTAACGCCGAACATGTTTATCTTTTTTCCAGCTAAAGCGGTTCATACGAGGGTTTAACTTGATTCTTATACGTCTTTGTCTAGATTTAAAATAATAAATGGAGGGTTATGGATGACCGCACATTATCAAAATCTAAGAAAGCATAGGGTATCAATCCCATTTCACTATTACTCTGTTACCACTTCAACGCTTGACAGAAACTGTTATTTCTCTGACTTTAATAATGCACGAGTTTTAATTAACACTCTAAGGACTATAGAAGGTATTAAAGCTAAAACTATTTGTTTTGTGGTAATGCCTGATCACCTACATTGGTTATTTCAATTACAAGATAAAGTACCTTTAGCTCGATTGATTCAAGAGATTAAAGGGAAGAGTTCATATCTCATAAACAAGCCAACATGCTCTAAACGAAAAATTTGGCAGCCAGGATATTATGATTCTTTAATAAGGAACGAAGAACATTTGCTTGGAGTATCGAGGTACATCATCGCAAACCCATTGAGGGCTGGAATTGTTAAAAATGTGCGTGATTACCCTTTTTGGGATTG
The DNA here is from genome assembly GCF_001401795.1 of Pseudoalteromonas sp. P1-26. Taxonomy (NCBI): domain Bacteria; kingdom Pseudomonadati; phylum Pseudomonadota; class Gammaproteobacteria; order Alteromonadales; family Pseudoalteromonadaceae; genus Pseudoalteromonas; species Pseudoalteromonas sp. P1-26. The sequence continues at coordinate 3,289 of NZ_LKDX01000015.1, forward strand.
TATCTATTTATAGGTAAATTCTTCACGGCTAAAGCCGTTCCTACGAGGTTGTAGGAGGTGTTTTAACGCCGAAATGTTCAGGTGATTTTTTTGTTCGTGATGTTCACGGCTAAAGCCGTTCCTACGAGGTTGTAGGGGGAGTTAACGCCGAAATATTCAGGTGATTTTTGTACGTGATGTTCACGGCTAAAGCCGTTCCTACGAGGTTGTAGGGGGAGTTAACGCCGAAATATTCAGGTGATTTTTGTGCGTGATGTTCACGGCTAAAGCCGTTCCTACGAGGTTGTAGGAGGTGTTTTAACGCCGAAATATTCAGGTGATTTTTGTACGTGATGTTCACGGCTAAAGCCGTTCCTACGGGATTGTAGGAGGTGTTTTAACGCCGAAATGATTATTAAAAAGCCGCAAAATTATCATTAAGCGGCTTTCTTTATACAAATTAAAGCATAATCGCATCTTTTAGATACTGGAATAACTCTTTATAAGCTTTGGCTGGTTTTTCTGCTTTTACTTCTTTTGCGGCGCTGCGCACTAATTGGCGCATTTTTTGGCGCTCAAGAGACGGGTATTGATCAATTGTTGAATTGATCAGGTCGTCACCTTGTTTAATCAAATCATCGCGCAGGGTTTCGATTTTGTTCATCAAAACATCGGCTTGATTGTTTTTATTAAGCATGATGTCGATCATCGCTTGGATTTCATCAACGTTTTCTGTGGTACGTAATACTTTTGCGATGTAGTTTAAGTTACGACGGTAAGCATCGCTCTTATCACTTACTTTATCAGAAACAACTAACGCTTCTTTTAAATCGTGATTAAGCGGTAAACGATCGCGCTGCTTTTTCGGCATTTTTGCAATTTCAGCACCCAGACCATGATATTGCATGGCTTCACGTTTTAATTCGCTTTTTGATACGTAAATAATTTCTTCTTCGATAAGTGGCTTTTTCTTCTTCGCCATAAGGATGCTCATTCAGTAAACTTAACTATTCGCTATTATACGCCATTTAGTTAATGATTAATATTAGCTGATGCAGGTCTCGCAGTGTGTTAGCATTCGTTACACTATAAAAAATATCAGAACCTAGGACACACAAGATGAAAGATCCTATTTATCAACACATTTCTGAAGTGAAAGACGCGGTAAGCGAAGTACTGGAGCATGCAAAAAAATTGGGTGCAACAGCAGCAGAAGCGGCGATGTCGAGCACGTCAGGTTTGTCTGTCAGCACGCGCATGGGCGAAGTTGAAACAATAGAGTTTAACCAAGACGGTGGCTTAGGTATTAGTGTTTATGTGGGTAACAACAAAGGCTCTGCTTCAACAGCCGATTTAAACCCTAAAACATTACGTACAGTGGTCGAAAAAGCCATTGATATTGCAAAGTTCACCTCTGACGACCCATTTAATGGTATCGCTGATAAAGAGTTACTTGAATTTGCACCGCAAGATTTAGATTTATACCACCCGTGGGAAGTTAGCCCTGAGCAAGGTGTTGAGTTTTGTCATCAAGCAGAACAAGCGGCGCTGAATGCCGATGAGCGCATTGTAAATTCAGACGGTGCGAGTTTTTCTTCTCACCAAGGTTTACGTGTTTATGGTAACAGCCATGGCATGATTGCAGGTTACCCGCGTACGCGTCATAGCATTAGTACGATGGTGATTGGTAAAGAAGGCGAGCAAATGCAGCGTGACTCGGCTTATACCATCGCACGCCATAAAGATGATTTAAATGACGCTGCAAAAGTAGGCCTCGAAGCGGCAACCGAAACCTTGGCTAAACTTAACAGCCAAAAGCTCGGTACCATGAAAGTGCCTGTAATTTTTAGAGCAGATATTGCTAACTCATTATTCGGCCATTTAGTGTCGGCGATTGGTGGTGGTGCTCTTTATCGTAAATCGAGCTTCTTGCTTGATAGCTTAGGTACAAAAGTATTCAGCGATTGTGTGAATATCTCTGAGCGCCCGCATTTATTAAAAGGTTTAGCGTCTTCGCCGTTTGATGCTGAAGGTTTAAAAACCGTAGATCGTGAAATTATTCAAGGCGGTGAGCTGCAAACTTACCTATTAGCTAGCTACGCGGCACGCAAACTATCGATGGCACCAACGGGTCATGCTGGTGGTATTCATAACTGGCTAGTTGAACAAACCCATGCTGATCTAAAAGCACTTTTAAAAACCATGGGCACAGGCTTATTAGTAACTGAACTTATGGGCCAAGGTGTGAACACGGTAACGGGTGATTACTCACGTGGTGCGGCGGGGTTTTGGGTTGAGAATGGCGAAATCCAATACCCAGTAAGTGAAATCACGATTGCTGGTAACTTAAAAGACATGTTTAAGGCCGTTGTGGGCTTAGGTGGCGACATCGAACGTCGTGGCGGTATTCAAACAGGCTCTGTATTGATTGAACAAATGCAGGTTGCTGGTAGTTAATATATATACAACGAATCATTTTTTTAAAGCCTCACTTTTGTGGGGCTTTTTTATTTGAAAAAGTTCTTTACCTAAACTTAACTTGAGGTTTTATCTTGGTGGCAATTTAAAAATAAAAAGGAAAACTACCATGTATTTAGAACACGTAAACCTTGTTGTTAGTAATGTTGATGCCATGCTGCACTTTTATAAAGCAGCATTTCCGCACTGGCGTGTGCGTAGTCAAGGCGATAGCAAATGGTCGGGCAAACCGCGCAAGTGGCTGCACTTTGGTGATGATTACCAATACCTTGCATTAAGCGATAACGGTGAAGCTGAAAACCGTGATTTAGCTGGCCACCAAGTAGGCCTTGCTCATTTTGCTTATGTGACAAACGATATTAATGCCGTAGTTGAGCGTCTTGTTTCGGCTGGTTATGAAATTGATAAACACGGCCCAGAAAATCCATATCGTAAAAATGTATATTTCATCGACCCTGCAGGTTTTGAAGTTGAGTTTGTAGAGTATTTTAGTGATATCCCGAGTGAGAGGAATAATGACTTGTGAGGGAGCTGTCAGCTTTCAGCCGTCAGTTTTGAGCCGAGCATTGTTGTTTGTGGTCAGGCATTGATTGGTGGAATGGTGTTGTATGTAAGACGCGCCAAGCAAGCGTGACGCCTACGGTTGATGTAGGCGTGAAATTTATTTCGCGCGGTGGTTGTAGCAGCGGGTTTACCCCGCGTCATTTATTACCTATTGCGCGATATAAAATCGCGCCTACAATATCTCGCAACTCGCAACTCGCAACTCGCAACTCGCAACTCGCAACTCGCAACTCGCAACTCGCACCTTTACTGCACTTTATTCATCTCTTTCCAGCTGGCTTTTAGGCTGTTGGCAAAGCTGATGAACTTTTCTTTCATGGTACGTTTAACTGAAATCTCGACTGAGCCTAGCCATACATTACCTTCAATGGTGATGGTTGGGCCTTGGCCTTTGTTTAATGCAACAGATTTATTTTCTACGCTGCCAATCACACTAAATAATTTAGATACCACATTTACATGTTCTGGTACGTAGATTTCGTCGTTACCTAAAATACAGTTCACGTAAATGGTGACGTGCTGATGTTGGAAAATTGCTTCGCTAAAGTCGAGTTCGATTGAACCTAGGCAGTTTGTTAGGTGAATTTCTTTTGGTACTACCCATTGGCCGCTGCGCTCATTTGAACCCAAAATACTCCTAAGCTGTAGGCTTTCGTTGTCGCTGCTGTGGCTGTAGTGAGGTTTAAATTGCGCATGCTTATGCGATTTGTAGTCAATATCTGCCTTCAGATCTAAATCAGCAACCAGTTCAATCAGTACTTCGTTGCTGGTGGCTGCCATTGCCTGGTCTAGTCGGCGTTCAAATGCTTCGGCTGAAATAACAGCATGACTGTAGTTATAAATGAGTTGATCAATAACTTCTTCTCTTACTTGATCGATTGGGCGATCTTCAAGTTTAACGGCCATGGTAGTTCCCTGTTGTGATTTTAAAGGTGATTTTTTAGTTATTAATTACGAAGCAAGGCTTAGGCCAAAGTTTATTTTAATATAAATCAATGGTTTGTATTTTTTGCTAATAAGCAACTTCGTTAAATTAACCACAGATTAATAAAATCAGCAACTAAATGGTTATTTTTGCAACATCGTGAACTTCTTACCGAGCAGCTTGTAAATCTTTACCTAAATGAATATAAATAGCTGCTGAATGGGTGTTTAACCTGCTGAAAATAAACAAATAAATAGTTGGCATCATAGTCGCATTAGTAAATGTGTCTTAAATCAAAAGGAGAAGATTATGAACACTTTTAACAAATCTATGATTGCCGCTTTAGTAATTGGTGCAACTAGCATGTCAGCTCAGGCAAGCAGCTGGGAAAATGAAAGTAAAGATGCTTGGATTGATGGTAAGGCAGAAACTGTGCTTCTTATGAACACAAACCTTAACAACTTTGACATCAACACTGATGTAACGAATGGCAAGGTTGTACTTACAGGTAAAGTTGATAGCGAATTAGATAAAGAGCTTGCTGAAGAGCTAGTTCTTAGCCTAGACGGTGTTAGCTCTGTTGATAACAAACTAACTGTTGTTAAAAACATGAAAGCTAAGCACATGAAATCAGACAAAGCTGATTCAGCAGAAAGCGACTTAACCGACGCAAAAATCAGTACTGTAATCACAACACGTTATTTATTTAACTCAGAAGTGGGTGGTACAGACATCGATGTTGATACTGACATGGGTGTAGTAACACTAAAAGGTACTGTTGAGTCTGATGCAGAAAAGCAATTAGCGGTAAGCATTGCTGAAAATGCTGAAGATGTTCGCAAAGTAATCGATGAATTAACGATTGTTGCTGAATAATAGCAAGCCCTATATAGCCCAGCTTTGGCTGGGCTAAGCTTTTTCAAGGAGTGAGTCATGGATTTAATACGTATTATTTTATCGGTTTTAATTCCACCTCTTGGCGTATTTTTACAGGTAGGTTTAGGTGCGCAGTTCTGGATTAATATTCTTTTAACCTTATTAGGGTACATTCCAGGTTTGATTCATGCTGTGTATATCATCGCTAAGCGATAATCACCGCATTAATCTACAAGGATGGGTAATGGAGCACAGCAAGGAGTTGCTGTAGGAGTAACGGACGATAAACCGCAAGGAGTTTACAGTATGGATAATGTAACTACGCACAAAGGACAACAAGGAAGTAACAAGGCGTTATGGAGTAGCGCACAATGGCAACGCTTTATGGATAAAGTGAATGGAGATGACAGCAAGGAATAAGCTTAGGCAGGAGCCAAACAGGATGAAGCTAGCGTAAGGAGGAGACTATATGGAACAAGTACAAACGCAACCAACACAAGGATTGACCAACAATGGAGTTGCTTTATGGAACAAGCAACAGTGGCACGAATTTATGGAACACGCGAAAGCGGTTGCGCCACGACTAACAGGGAAGGCTGACGATAAAAACCCGATGTCATCTTCAGGTGACATCGGGTTTTTAACTACTTCAGCAATTTATCTTTATAACTTAAATTGATTCACCGTCTTATTTAAAGCGGCTGCCAATTCATTCAAATCACGTGCTTCATCCGCCAATTCATGGGCATGATCCGCAGTGCTATTCACTAAGTGATTAATTGCTGCCAAGCTATTGTTGATATCTTCTGCAACCACAGTTTGCTGCTCTGTCGAAGTCGCAATTTGATGACTTTGATCTTGCACATTTGTCACAGATTGCGCGATATCTTGTAGAGCTTGCAATACAATTTGTGTTTGCTCAACTGAACCTTCAGCACGCTCTTGACCTTGTTGCATCATAGTCGATGCTTGTTGGGCAATTTGCTGTAAGCGGCTGACCATATTGCGAATATCATCAGTAGATTCTTGCGTTCTGCTTGCCAGTGAACGAACTTCATCAGCAACAACAGCAAAGCCTCGACCTTGCTCGCCAGCACGAGCTGCTTCAATTGCTGCGTTCAGTGCTAGTAAGTTAGTTTGCTCTGCAATCGAGTTGATAACATCAACTACCGCACCGATATTGCCACTTTCTTGTTCAAGACCCGCAACCACTTTAGACGCTTCACCAATATGGCTTGCAAGGGCGGTCATCACTGATTGAGCTTGAGTAGAGCGTTTCGTACCGTCAACGGTAATGGTTTGCACTTCTTCAGCGGCATTATTGGTGTGCTGGGCATTACGCGAGATTTCCATCACTGTAGACGCCATTTCGGTTACCGCCGCACTAACACTATCAACTTGCTGCTTTTCTTGCTGAATTTCATCGTTGGTTTTTTGCGATACAATTTTCAACTGGCTTGCAGCTTGGCTTAGTTGCTCAGCCTGCGCAGCCGTATTTAGCATCATTGCACGAAGTTTATCGATAAAGGTATTCATGTGATGAGCAAGTTGGCCCACTTCATCATTACTCTTGATTTCGATTTTTTGTGTTAAATCGCCATCACCTGATGCGATATCACGCATGATGTAAGTTAGCTTAGTCAGCGGTTTGGTAATCATTTGCGTGGCCCAGAAGATCATCGCAATGATAATCGCAAGAATGATGATCACTGAGGTTGTGGTTGTCATCACTGCATCATTTACTGGCTCATCAATCATACTTGTTGGAATTAAAATACCCACGTACCAATCAAGGTAAGGGGTTTCTAGCTCAAGGCGGTTGTATACAACGTAATATTGCTCACCTTTGAAAGTAACAAAGCTGCTGCCATCTTTTTGGCTTTTCATCGCGCGGTTTAATTCGCTAAAGCCTGATGTGTCGCTAAATTGTTTTTCGAGGGCATCTAAGCCTTCCTTGCCATTCGGACCTTCGTCAGTCACAGATAGCTTGTGGCCAGTGCGCTTAGATAAGTGCACAACCTTTTGATTGCCATCAAGTAAGAAACCAAAGCCTTGGCCATTAAAGCGAATTTCTTCAACCATGTCGTTGATGTTGTTTAGCTGTAAATCAACACCACCAAAGCCTATTAGTTTGTTTTGCTTATAAACAGGCTGTTGTACAACTGCAGAGGCATTACCTGTGGTTAAATCCACAGAAATTGGGCCTACATAGAGTTTGTTGATCTTTAAAGCATCTTGCCACCAACCACGTTTGTAAGCGTAGTAAGGTTGGCCATTATAATGAGTGGTTCGCTCGTTTTCTTTAAAGTACTCACCAGTTGTTGCAGATGCAAAGAAGGCAGATAAGATGTTGTCATCGTTGCCGCTGATACGCACAAAATCTTGATTAACGCTGTCGTATCCAGGTTGGTTATCAAGGCTTTGGTCACGTTCAGTCCAATTGTCGAACCAATTCACTAAATGCGGATTTGTAATGAAGGTTTGAACCACTTTACCGTATTTGGCAAAGTAACCTTGCATTGAAAGTCGTTCACTCTGTAAATAGCTGTCGGCTTCGCGTTGAATAGCTTGGCGCGATAGGTCAGCAATATGGCTAACAAAAAAACTAGACGCGATGATCAGTAGTACACTTATCGTCCCGCCGATGAGTAGTAATATTTTTTTACGTAAAGAGAGGTTATTTAACATAGGTGCACGTGTTTTTATTATCGGGTAGAGTTATCTATCTAATCATATTTGCACCCAAATCGCTACACCGTTAAGCGAACGTTAATAATAATTTCTAGAGGTAGTTGGATAAATGAGTTCTGAAAATAATAAACTGGTCGTTTTAGGGGCAGGTTGGCTTGGTAGTGCGCTGTGTGTTGAGGCTAAAGAATTAGCATGGCAAGTGCAGGGGACACACCGAAGTAGCGAGCACGAACATGACTTTCAGCGCCAATTTGCGCTTGCAGACGATGTGCTTAAACACGATGTTTCTCTTGAAGGTGCATGGTGGGTGTGTGCAATTCCACCGCGTAGTCGCAGCTCAGAAAGTAATTATTTAGTCACTTTGCAAGCAGGGCTTGAGCTTGCCAAGCAACTAAATTGTAAAGGCTTTATTTTATGTTCTTCGACGGGTGTCTACCCAACTGAGAATGGTCAATACGACGAGAGTACAGTAATTAATTGTCAATCAGCGCGCCAGCAACTGCTATTTGATGCCGAGCAGTTAGTGCTCAATGCCGGTGGTAAAGTGCTGCGTTTAGCGGGCCTTGTTGGGCCTGGGCGCGACCCAGGTAAGTTTGTGGCAGGTAAAGAGCTGTCTAGCTCAAGTCAGCAAGTGGTAAACATGGTTCAGCAGCAAGATGTGATAGCGGCGATTTTTTCTGTACTTGAAAACTGGTCAAGCGCGAGCAGCATTTATAATGTGGTAAATCCGGCGCATCCAACAAAAGTAGATTATTACCAGCAAAAATGCGCTGAGCAGGGCAATCAGCCACCGACATTTACTAGCCATGATAAAGGCCAGCGCCTCATTGATGGCTCAGCGATTGAGTCACTGAATTTTCGTTATCAAGCACCTATTTAGCTACTTTTTAAAAGTTAGGTGGCCGCCCAGCCGGTATTTACTGCCCGGTGAGACTAAGCGTGCAAAGCTTACAATGCCTTGCGATGACCAGGTTCGGCGGATCACTTGTAAGCATGGCTCTTCGTTGTATAGGTTGAGCCATTCACACATTTCTTGGTTGGGCATGATTGCTTCGACCGTATGGCGAGCCTCGGTGAGTGGGGCATTTTGCGATAAGTATTCATGGGGTGTTAGGCTGTGAAAATCTTGTTGTAAGTAGTCTTTAGCAAGAGCAGGGTTCACAAAACGCTCCTCAACTTGCAAAGGTTGTTCGTTCTCATTGTGCACAATCACACTTCGATAAACATGGCTGTCGACCTCGACACCCAAAGCAATCGCGATGGGGGCAATTGCGCTGATTGATTCCATCACTAAAATCGTACAACTGTAATTGCTGTTTCGTGCTTTAACTTCATCGGCAATGTTTTTGATTTCTAGTAATGAAGATTGTGATTTGAAGCTGGCAACAAAAGTACCTTGCCCTTGGCTGCGGGTTAAAATACCGGCATCGGTTAACTCACTGAGTGCACGCCTAGCTGTCATGCGGCTAACTTGAAATTGACTGGTGAGTTCGTTTTCTGAAGGGACACGGTCGTTTTCTTGCCATTCTCCCGATTGAATATTTTCCAGAATGAATTCTTTTATTTGCGCAAACTTAGGGACGCTCATTATGAAAAGTTTATTGGTAAGTTAACAGTGTGTTACAAGGTGACATAATTTCCTTGTATATACAAGATGAGTTGATAAACTTTAAGCAATTTTAAATTTAGGCTCATACTGAGTCTTTAGCAAGCATCAATATAATAGGTGAAAAATGCACACAACCAACAATGATCAAGCGCTCTGGGATTTACTGATCACAGATGCCAATATCGCCACAATGGATCCTGCTGTCGATGCACCCTACGGCGCAATTGAAAATGCAGCGATTGCCGTTAAAGATGGCAAAGTTGCCTGGTTAGGTGCACAAACCGATTTACCTGAGTTTGACGCGTTAGCAACGCCAACTGTATCTGCAAAAGGGCAGTGGTTAACCCCAGGGTTGATTGATTGTCACACTCACTTAGTGTTTGCCGGTAGCCGCGCAGAAGAGTTTGAGCAGCGTTTACAAGGTGTAAGCTACGAACAAATCGCTGCAAACGGTGGCGGTATTGCAAGTACTGTACGTGCAACTCGCGAAGCCGACCACGAAACTCTCTTTGTTAGTGCTAAAGAGCGTTTAAATGCCTTATACGCAGAAGGCGTGACGACGGTCGAGGTTAAATCTGGCTATGGTCTTGATTGCGAAAACGAAATTAAGCTTCTCGAAGTGGCTCGTCTACTCGGTGAGAACCACCCGGTTGATGTTAAAACCACGTTTTTAGGTGCTCACGCATTACCGCCTGAATATAAAGGCCGTAGTGATGAGTACATTGATTTGGTGTGTGGTGAAATGCTTGACCGTGTTGTTGAAGCTGATTTAGCTGATGCCGTTGATGCTTTTTGTGAAAACGTAGGCTTTAGCAACGAGCAAACTCGTCGCGTTTTTGAAGCGGCTAAAAAGCACAACTTACCGGTTAAGTTGCACGCTGAGCAGTTATCTAATCAACATGGTGCAGAGCTTGTTGCTGAGTTTAATGGCTTATCGGCGGATCATATTGAACACCTAGATGAAGCTGGCATTCAAGCAATGGCCAAAGCGGGTACTGCAGCGGTATTGTTACCAGGTGCATTTTACTTTTTACGCGAAACAAAATATCCGCCAATTGAACTACTGCAGCAGTACCAAGTTCCGATCGCCATTTCAACAGACTTCAACCCTGGAACTTCACCATTATGTTCATTGCACTTAATGATGAATATGGCGTGCACTATTTTCCGTATGACACCAGAGCAAGCATTAGCTGGCGTAACACGAAACGCAGCGGGTGCGTTAGGCCTTGACGATCGTGGCGTACTAAAAGTGGGGGCTCGTGCTGATATTGCTCACTGGCAAATATCCCACCCTGCACAATTAAGTTACCAATTCGGCGTAAATAAACTGTTAAATCTGTGGATTTTGGGTAGACTTAGTTAGATAAGTTTTATTACGCAGTTTGGATTACATGTCATTGATTCTTAGTTTAGCGAGTAGTAGCACGCAACTCGTAAATTTAACAAGTGATGTAGTGCCAGTGTTTTTAGCTGGTAGCGTTTTTATGGCAATGATCTGTGCCTTATGCGTAACTCAAAACTCAACTTTAAGACTAAGCCTAGTCGTTAATGGCGTACTAGGTTTAGCTATTTTAAGCTTAGGATTACCTTGGCTGGTTATCTTACTTGCTTTAGCTTTATGCTTTCATTTATGGCAAGCATTTCGCACCACAAATTGGCTTGCCATAATATTGAGTGTCTCTGCTGCTATTTCATTTGCGGTTTTATACTCTGCCCACCTTTTACTCGACACCGCTTTATATTGGCTTGTTTTCTCGGTAGTTATTTTATCTATTTCAGGCTTTTTTAATTACGAAGAGCCCGAAGATGATGAGCAGGTTGAAGTTAAACCGCTCCATAACGATGATTTAGATGCCACACCACTGACTGGTTTACCTGATCGAAACGCGCTTAGAAATAGCTTTGTTGCATGGACTGAAGAGCACTCGGCTAACTGTGCACTAGTAATGATACGCCTTGAAGGCTTTAACGATGTTAACCAGCATATTGGTCGTGACTTTGGTGATTTATTATTAGCGCAATCGGCCACACGTATTAAACAGCAGCTCAGTGTTGATGCTGTGCTGAGTATGACAGGTAACACCGCACATGCTGAAAAATTAGCGCATTTGGGGGGCTTAAACTTTGCCTTTATTTGCTCACTCGAAGAGCAAAAACATCTTCATGAGCAGCTGATCAGCCAAATTAGGCAAGTCACATTAAAGCCATTCAACGTTGCTAATTGTACAATTGAAGTTAAAGTGCGCGCCAGTTACGTGAACTGTGACGAACCAGAATACAGCTTCGAGAACTTAATTTCATTTGCCAACCTTGCCCTTGATTCAAACCCAGAGCGAGAAATTGTGCCTTATCACCCGCAAATGATGATTGAGCAATTAGAGCAACAAGCACGTCTACGCGAATTAGCTCACTTAGATTTTGCCAGCGAACTTGAGCTTTATTTTCAGCCAGTTATTCGTAATAGCGACGAGCAAATTGAGTTTTTAGAATTGCTGCTACGTTGGCAGCATCCAAAACAAGGCATTCTTTCGGCTAACAAGTTCATTGATGATATTCGTGTCGCTGGCTTAAGTTACCCTGTGGCAGCATATGTTATTGAACGTGCTGCTGAGCTTGCTATGGCACTGCGTATGGAAGGCATTGAACTACCACTCAGTATTAACGTGTTTGGCCCAGAAATGCTGCATGAAGAGTTCATTGAATTTGTTGACCGCATTATGAATGAACACCGCTTAGAGCCGGGCGATTTAATCATTGAATGCCCGCTCGATCTATTTATGAGCTTAGATGACCAAGGTAAAGCCATGGTCGCAAGGCTAAATAGTATTGGTATTAAGCTATGTATTGATGGCTTTGGTGACACGCCAATTTGGCTTGCGAAGCTACCTAATCTTAATGTTGAGTATATTAAAGTAGCTGCATCGCTAACCGCTGATTTTGCCCATCAAAGCCAAGTTCGTAGTCTAGTCTCTGGCATGGTGGATATGCATAATCAAAATAATGCCAAGGTGATTTGTGAAGGGGTAGAAACCCTAGAGCAACTCAAGTTTGTTAAGTCGTTGAATACCTACGCCGCCCAGGGTTATTACTTTAATTACCCGCTTAGCAGCGTAGGCATGATGTCATGGTTAAAACAGTGGCGGTTAGAGCATCAGGGGGAAAGCTAAAGCCGTCAGCCGTCAGCCGTCAGCCGTCAGCCGTCAGCCGTCAGCCGTCAGCTTTCAGCTTGAAAGTTAGCGAGTAGTTTGACTCGTTACATCGTGTTTTATCTCGAATCTTGCTTCTAATTTAAGGGTCGCGGCATAAAGCCGCTGCTACAGGTAGGCGTGAAACTTGTTTCGCGCGTCTGACAGCTGAAGGCTGAGAGCTGACCGCTTCTATGTGTTGAGTATCGCTTATTTCGTCCCGACCCAACAAAAATCAGTCGTTACCTCGTTTCTCGCGTTTTTCTAACTTGCCTCTCTCGCCTGCAAATACGCATTCACTAGGGCGGTGATGATTTGGCCAGCGTCATTCATGCCTGCTTCTAAACTAACCGGGTGTTGTGATGGTGCGCCTTCGCATAAGTGAAGGTAATGAGCAGTTGTTTGGCTAGCTGCTAAATGCACAAAATGTTCTGCATCACTTACACTAAAGCCACAGTTGGTGTATGCACTAACCGGCATTAACGAAATGCTGTCTAGGTCGACTTCGACTCCTAGTGGCGCATTATCAAACTGCGCTAATGCGTGTTGACACGCTGAAGATAAATCAACTTTGCGACGTACTTGAATGTCTTGATAACTATCAAACGTGAAGTTTGCGCTTGTCAGGGCATCCATAATCGCTTGGTTATTTTTAAATTCGTGTAAACCCATCACATGGTAGTCAGCAAGGTGGTTTTCACTGTACGCATATCTAAAACCATTACCGCTATGACGGCCTTCACACTCTCTGAAGTCAGCATGAGGGTCTAAGTTGATAGCGTTGACTGGTTTACCATATTGCTTACTAAGGGCACGTAAAATACCTAAGCAGTTGTTATGGCCACCACCAATCACAATTGGCTCAAGGCCAGCTGCAAAAATCATTGCAAGCACTTGCTCAACGCGGGTGTCTATATCAGCGCATAATTCACGTAGTTTGGCTAAGTCGGCGTCGTTTTTATTATCAAGGTCAGCAGCTTGTTGGTTTAAATCATCAAGGGCCACTTCGCCGAGCAATAACACACGCTCGTGGTTTAAAAACTGATTATGCGTTTGGTTTAAAAAGCGCTTTAAAAATGCTTGCCACGCTTGTCCTGAGCCACCGTTACCTAAGTTAGCGCGAGGGCCAATATCTTCACATACGCCAACTAAAACATAGCGAATACCGAAGTGTTTTGCATCGATGAGTGCTTGTGGGGCGTTAACTTGAGTGTCGAGAAGGGCTAGGGCTTGCCAAGCTTTGAGTTCGTTAGCGCGGCGAGCACATAAGTGCTTTACCGCCGCTTCATCATAAATTTTAAGGTAGTTTGTCACCGAGATTAGTCTTCTATTATTTCTAACTCTAATTCTTCAGCAGATAATATAATACCGGTGCTATCAGCGTAAACAAAGTCGTCATCAAAGAAAGAAACGCCTGCGAAGTTAACGCCTATGCCGTCTTCACCTGCACCTTCACTATCGGCAGCAACAGGAATAGAGGCAATTGCTTGAATGCCTAAGTCTAGCTCTTCAAGTTCATCAACATGACGAATGGCACCGTAAACGATAATGCCTTGCCAGTTGTTTTCTAATGCGATTTCAGCCAGCTCTATATCAATAAGGGCGCGTCGGGTAGAACCACCACCATCAATCAATAACACGCTGTCAGTGCCATCGGTTGATAAAATTTCGCGGATCAGCTCGTTATTTTCAAAGCATTTAACGGTTTTTACTCGACCACTAAAGCTTGGGCGTCCACCAAAATTGATAAACATTGGTTCGAGCACATCAACCACATCTGCAAAGTGGTCGCATAAATCAGAAGTGCTGTAATCCATTTTTTCATCCTCTAAAGAGACTGTCTGTTTAGTACTCAGTATACCCTGATACAACTCAATAACAACGACTTAATAGCGGATTATTGGTTTAAATCAAAGGAATTTCGCCATCGCAACATTAGTGTCTCAAAAGCGTCACCTAATTGTTATTTTTAGCGCCTAAGCTGAGATGAGTATAAAAATTAGACGCAAAGTATGACAAGGAGCTCACCATGGCAAACAACATACTTACTAAATTGGCAAAAGTGGATGAACAGCTGTTTTTAAGTGTATTCAACGACGCTTCGCCAGTTTGGCTTAGAAGATCAGCGCTCGGGTTCTCTAAAAGCGGCGATGGCGGACTTTACGCGGTGTTGTTTCTTGGTTTTTGGTGGTTCACCGAGCAGCTGCACTTTCAACAACTGGCGATGAGTATTTTGGTGGGTTTTGCCATTGAGCGGCCTATTTACTTTCTCGCTAAAAAGCGCATTGCGCGGGTCAGGCCCTGCGACTGTTTAGTGCAAGGCGCGTATTTGGTGCCAAGTGACCAATTTAGCTTACCGTCGGGGCATAGTGCTGGGGCATTCGTGGTAGCGACGATTTTGACTATCTATTTTCCTGAATTTGCTGTGCTGTGGCTGATGTGGGCATCAGGGGTGGCGGCTTCAAGAGTGATTATTGGTGTGCATTACCCTGCTGATGTGGTGATTGGCGCAGTGATGGGTTCAAGTTGTGCGGTATTAGCTGTAATGGTGGTGGAGTCTATATGAGAATTTTGTACGGTATTCAAGGTACGGGTAATGGCCATATTACTCGAGCACGAGTAATGGCAACGACCTTTAAAGCATTGGAAGTGGATGTTGACTATGTGTTTTCGGGTCGTAAAGAGCAAGACTACTTTGATATGGATGACTTTGCCGATTACCGAGCTTTTCGAGGCTTGTCGTTTACCAGCAAGTCGGGGCAGGTTGATAGCTTTAAAACGTTGAAAAATGCGCGCCCGCTGCAGCTTTTAAAAGATATAAAAAACCTTGATTTACGTCACTATGATTTGGTGTTTAATGACTTTGAGCCAATCACCGCGTGGGCTGCTAAACAGCAAGGTATCCCCGTTATTGGTATGAGCCACCAAGCGGCGTTTTTATCTGATAAAGTGCCGATGTTTGGCCGAGCTTTTCTTCGTCGTGCCCTAATCCGTAATTATGCACCAGCGAGTGTTTATTTAGGGGTGCATTGGCAGCCTTATGCAGAAAACATCATTCCGCCATTTATTGCAAATCATCACCATGATAACCCGGTGATGGTCGAAAATAAGGTGTTGGTGTATTTGCCTTTTGAGAACCTAGACAGTGTGGTCGACTACCTTAAAGACTTTCCTGAGCGTGAGTTTTACTGTTATCACCCAGATGCGCAAGATTGCTCTATCGGTAATATTCATCTAAGAGCGCCTTCACGTGTTGGGTTTTTAAATGATCTGGCCAATGCTGGCGGCGTAATTGGCAATGCCGGATTTGAACTTGCAAGTGAAGCATTGCAACTTGGTAAAAAGTTATTGTTAAAACCACTTGGAAAACAATTTGAGCAGGGGATTAATGCACAGACGCTATTGTCGATGGGAGCAGCCCATGTCATGAGCTATTTAAACCCCAATGCGATGGATGATTGGTTGCAATCGCCACAGAACAAAAAACTGAATTTTCCGAGCGACCCAGCACCTTTGGTTGATTGGTTGCAAAAAAAACAATGGGAAAAGCTGGATAAATTGCATAAACATCTATGGCAACAGGTTGATTTAGAACAAAAACTGATTGTTTAAAAGTACCTTATATTGGAAAATGCGCGGCAAGTTTAACCACTTTTTATTAGCTGCTTTAAATAGTTTAGCTATACTTTAAATGCATGTTTCTATAAGGCACTTTGAATGAATGTATTACAAAACTTAACTATTAAGCGTCGTTTACAGTTAAACGCGCTCGTTGTTGGTCTTGCAATGATTGTGATGCTGTGTGTAATTATCTTTGAGTCGCGCATGATGCTAAAGCTCAACGAAACAATTCAAAATGCGGAGGAGCTCGACATTCATGAACTTGCGATGCGTAAACATGAAAAAAACTTTTTGTTTTACAAAGATGTCGATAGCCTCGAGCTTTTTGAGAAAGAGTATTCGCAGCTAAAAATTAAAATGGCGCGACTAGATGAGTTAGTGAAAGATTTGTCGATGGACTCATCTAAGCTCAATGAGTTTAGACGTCTTGCGAAAACTTATTACGATGACTTCAATGAAGTTGTGGTACTACAAAAGAAAATAGGTTTACACCCTAAAGATGCACTTTATGGTGATTTACGTGGTGCGGTGCATCAAGTAGAAACATTATTAAGTGAGCGCGAAAACTATAAATTACTAACTTTAATGTTACAGCTTCGCCGTGCAGAAAAAGACTTTATGCTGCGCTTTGATTTAAAGTATATGGGCAAGTTTGATGATTTAGTTGCTAGCTTTAGATCAGAGGTTAAAAACGCTGGGTTCGATGCAAATTACGAAAACCAATTACTTAGTTTGCTTACGACTTATCAAAGTAAATTTAAAGCCTTAGTTGATGCGCAAGTTGCCTTGGGCCTTGATTTAGAGTCAGGGGCACTCGGTGAGATGAAACGTAGTGTTGAGCTTAGTGATGCAATTGTCAGCCAACTGACCACACAAACTAAAGAGTTTGTAGAATCGAGAGCTGCTAGTGCGCAGTTGATTGCCATTCTTGTGTTTATTATTGCGAGCATTTTAGTGATGCTATTAGTTTACTTTACTAGCCGCTCAATTATTCAGCCTATCGAACGTGTGTACCACACGATTAACGAAATTCGTCGCAATAACGACTTAAGTATGTCGATTACTCAATCAGGTAAAGACGAAATCACCACAATGACGATCGACTTTAATAGCTTGATCAGTGATTTTAAAAAGCTGATTTACGAGGTAAATACAGCGCTAAGTACTCTTAACGTGGCAACAGAACATTTATCTGAAACGACTGCAGCAACTAGCTCAGGTATGCAAGAGCAGCTTCACGAAGCTGATATGGTTGCCACAGCTGCCACCGAAATGCAGGCGACGATTCAAGATATCTCACACAATACTGAAGCAGCAGCGAAAAAAGCTGAGTCGACTAACGTAAGTGCGCAGCAAGGCCGCTCTGAGGTTGAATCTACTGTGGTGCAAATAAACCACTTATCTGATTCACTCGGTAATGCGTCAAGCGTGGTGTCGCAGTTAGAAAAAGACGCTGAAACCATTGGCTCTGTACTTGATGTTATTCGTGGCATTGCTGAGCAAACAAACTTACTGGCACTCAATGCAGCCATTGAAGCGGCGCGTGCCGGTGAACAAGGCCGTGGCTTTGCGGTAGTAGCAGATGAAGTTCGCTCACTTGCGCAACGTACCCAAGATTCAACGCAAGAGATCGAGAGCATTATTTCGACCTTACAAGGGCGTACGCAAGAAGTGGTGAGCATTATGCAGCAATGTCGTACGCAAGGTGGCGAAAGTGCAGCACAGGCAAGTAAAGCTGGTGAGTTGCTTCGCTCAATCACCGAAGATGTACAAACCATAATGGATATGAGTACTCACATTGCCACCGCAATTGATGAGCAAAGCCAAGTGGCTTCTGAGGTGAATAAAAACGTGGTACGTATTCGTGATATTGCGCAAGAAGCATCGGGCCACGCGGCGACTAATGCGCAAACCAGCGAAGAGGTGTCTGAGCAAGCACGTGTGCTTTATCAGGCAATCGATAAGTTTAAAGTTTAATGAATTAGTCTGTTGAAAAACAAAAGCGCGGTGACGGTGTCGTCATCGCGCTTTTTTGTTTTTAGGTGTGCTTTATCGAGGCATTTTGATAGGTGTTAAGGCACAAACTTAATAGGCACGCTGTCTTTACTTGCTTCGTGCTCAGAGACTCTTGTTTGGTATTGCTGCCAAAGCTCATCATGGTTAGCTTGCAGCTCACTTAAATAGTGCCAACTGAATAAACCGCTATTATGATTATCGCTAAACACCAGTCGAATCGCATAATGACCAACCGGCTCAATCTTGCTAATTCCTACCTGTTGCTTACCAAGTACGAGTTTCATAGGTTCATTGCCATGACCTTGTACTTCAGCAGAAGGTGAGTGAACACGCAAAAATTCAGCACTAAATTGAGCAATAGTCTGATCATCAAAATGAACATCTAATACTTTGCTAACGCTGTGATAATGCACTTTAGTGACTTCTTTCATGTGAGCCTTACCTTATATAAACTAAAAAGCCTCCAACAGGAGGCTTTTAATTATAACGCTAATTTGTTGATTAAAGAATGAAGCGACTTAAGTCTTCATCTTCAACAAGTGCACCTAAATGCTGCTCAACGTAATTGGCATCAATTGTTAGTGTTGAACCAGCTTTTTCTGAAGCATCAAATGAAATTTCTTCCATTAGTTTTTCCATCACAGTGTGCAAGCGACGGGCACCGATGTTTTCGGTTTTTTCATTCACTTGCCAAGCTGCTTTTGCGATACGTTCAATGGCATCATCAGTAAACTCAACGTCAACTTGCTCTGTTTTTAACAGCTCACGTTGTTGCTCAGTTAATGAAGCATGAGGCTCAGTTAAGATACGTTTAAAGTCATCAGCACTTAGTGCTTCAAGCTCAACGCGGATTGGTAAACGGCCTTGCAGCTCTGGGATCATGTCTGATGGTTTAGACATTTGGAATGCGCCAGATGCGATAAATAACATGTGGTCAGTTTTAACCATGCCATGTTTAGTGCTTACTGTTGAACCTTCGATTAATGGTAGTAAGTCGCGCTGTACACCTTCGCGGCTAACATCTGGGCCAGATGCTTCACCACGTTTACAGATTTTATCGATCTCATCGATAAACACGATACCGTTTTGCTCTACTGCGAAGATAGCTTGCTCTTTTAACTCTTCAGGGTTAACAAGTTTTGCTGCTTCTTCTTCAACTAATAGCTTAAACGCTTCTTTGATTTTTAGCTTACGGTTGCTGCGCTTATCGCCACCCATGTTTTGGAACATGCTCTGAAGCTGGTTGGTCATTTCTTCCATACCAGGAGGAGCCATGATCTCAACATTAGGTTGAGCTTGTGCAACATCGATATCAATTTCTTTATCGTCTAACTGACCTTCACGTAATTTTTTACGGAAAGATTGGCGAGTAGAAGAGTTCTCTTCTGTTTTTGACTCACCAAAGGTATCGCGTGCTGGTGGTAAAAGAGCATCTAAAATACGCTCTTCTGCCGCTTCTTCAGCGCGATGTTTGAATTTTTTGGTTTGCTGTTCACGCGTCATTTTAATTGAGATATCAACTAGATCACGAATGATCGTTTCAACTTCTTTACCAACATAGCCCACTTCGGTGAACTTTGTTGCTTCAACTTTAATAAAAGGCGCATTAGCAAGTTTAGCTAGGCGGCGAGCAATTTCAGTTTTACCCACACCTGTTGGGCCAATCATTAAAATGTTTTTTGGTGTTACTTCACTACGTAAATCATCGCTCAGTTGCATACGGCGCCAGCGGTTACGTAGCGCGATTGAAACTGCTTTTTTAGCTTTAGCTTGGCCAATAATATGTTGATCAAGTTCGTGAACGATTTCTCTTGGCGTCATCTCAGACATGGCAGTTCCTATTACAATTCTTCAATAGTTTGGAAATTATTCGTGAATACGCAGATGTTGCCTGCAATAGTAAGGCTTTTCTCTACAATGTCACGTGCACTTAGGTCGGTGTTTTCTAGTAGCGCTGTGGCTGCTGATTGCGCGAAGTTACCACCACTGCCAATCGCAATTAGGTCGTTTTCTGGCTGCACAACATCACCGTTACCTGTGATAATTAATGAAGCAGTTTCGTCTGCAACTGCTAATAGTGCTTCGAGCTTTCTAAGTGCGCGATCACTACGCCAATCTTTGGCCATTTCTACGGCAGCTTTGGTTAAGTTGCCTTGGTGCATTTCTAGTTTGCTTTCAAATCGTTCGAAAAGGGTGAAGGCATCAGCAGTACCGCCAGCGAAACCAGCGATTACTTTGCCATTATAAAGACGTCGAACTTTGCGGGCGTTGCCCTTCATTACGGTGTTACCAAGCGAAACTTGGCCGTCGCCACCAATAACGACCTTGTCGTCGCGGCGTACACTTACAATAGTGGTCATGATTATTCCTCATCATCGAGCGGCAAGGCCGCTCGTAAAAAGCGATTGATGAGGTGTTTATATGGGTGAATGAACTAAAATCAAGTCCAAAGCCAAATTCCGCAGCCCATTATTTTGATGCGTTTAAGTTTATTCTTGTCACTTTCGGCTAAACGTTTGGTTTCGTATGGGCCTAAGCGCACTTTATACCAAACACCATTGCTGCCCTGTGTTTTCTTAACTTCGGCCACTAAGCCCGCAAAAGCGATTTTAGCTTTTAATGTTTGTGCTTGCTCTAATGTTCTAAAAGAGCCGCATTGCATTACATATGGGCCTTTTTGTTCAATCTCTTTTACTTCAACCTGAACTTCGTGCTCTTTAATCTCTTTGATAAATTCAGGTGTCTTAGGTGGTGGAATAACTACTTCTTCTTTTTTAGTCGGGTTCGCTTGCTGTTCTACTAACTCAGGATCAGCATTATGTTTGATATACCATAGGCCGTAACCAAACCCGCCTACTAAGATAAGCGCAATTAAAACAAGAATAATAGGGAAGGGCTTTTTCGCCGGGGCTTGTTTTTTATTATTTCGATTTGCTGGTTTTTTATTTATGTAATCGTGTTGTGCCATGACTCTTAATTGGCCTTTAAATCATATCTATAGGATCAACATCTAAGCTCCAACGCACCTTTTGCGCTAATTTACTGGTACTTATATAGTCGACCATTTGCGCTAAATATTGGTGTAAGTGGGAGCGTTCCTGCGCCTGAATATGTAACTGAAAGCGATATTTACCTGCTACACGTTCCAGTGGTGCAGGTATCGGACCGAGCAATTGTATACCAGATACGTTCTGGACAGGAACCAAATCAGTTAAAAAATCCATCACTTGATTTATGTTATGTCCTTCGGCACGAACCATAGCCATATTTGTGATTGGCGGAAGCTGCGCTTCTTCTCGCTCTGTGAGTGCGTAACGGGCAAAATCTTGGTAACCATTATTAACTAAGTCTTGTAGTAGCGGGTGCTCAGGAAAGTGAGTTTGTAATAATACTTGCCCAGGTTCACCACTTCGACCAGCACGGCCTGCCACTTGCGTAACCAGTTGCGCTAAATGCTCTGTGGCACGAAAGTCACAAGAATATAATCCACTGTCGACATCTAGGATTAAAACAAGGCTAACATCGGCAAAGTGGTGGCCTTTTGCCAACATTTGCGTGCCAACTAAGATGCGAGCACCGCCTTGGTTAATATCATCAAGCGCTTTTTCTAAGCTGCCTTTACGACGAGTTGAATCTCGGTCAATACGACTAATCGGAATGTCAGGGAAGGTTTGTGTTAAAAACTCTTCGATTTGTTCAGTGCCTTTGCCATTTGGAAAAATCTGCGTACTGCCGCAATCCGGGCATTGATGAGGGACCTGATGTTGTTCACCACAGTGGTGACAAATCATCTGGCCAATGGCTTTATGAAAGGTTGCACTGGTGCTGCAACGTGAGCACTCACTTAGCCAACCACACTCATGGCATATAAGGGTAGGCGAAAAACCACGACGGTTTAAAAACACCATCACTTGCTTACCACGTTCTAAATGTTGGCGCATATAAGCAAGGCTGGCATGGGCAATCCCTGCTTGCTCAGGCTGACCTTTCATATCCATTAAGTGGAACTGGTTATCAGTACTGGTTTGGGCGCGTTCAGTTAGACTCAACAGCTGATATTTGTTATTAATTGCTTTATGTAAGGTCTCAAGTGCTGGTGTGGCACTGCCTAGAACGAGCGGAATATTATGCTGATATGCTCTATAAGCGGCTAGGTCTCTAGCATGATAGCGTAGTGTATCTTGTTGCTTAAACGAGCTGTCGTGCTCTTCATCAACGATGATCATGCCAAGAGATAAAAAGGGCAAGAAAATACTCGAACGTGTGCCGATCACTATGGCGCAGCTGCCTTTTTCACAAAAACGCCAGGTCTGTAAGCGTTCGTTATCTGTTAGGGCTGAATGCCATAGCATAATTGGTGTATCAGGAAAGCGACGACGAAAACGGTTGACTGTTTGTGGTGTTAAGCCAATTTCAGGCACTAATACTAAGGCTTGCTGACCTTTTTTGAGTACTCCTTCTAGGCATTGCAAATACACTTCGGTTTTACCACTTCCGGTAACCCCTTCAAGCAAAAAGCTGGTAAAGCCACGAGCTTGGTTAATGCTGGTGCAGGCAACAGCTTGCTCTTTATTAAGCACCGGCTTGCTACCAACACTAGGCGCGCGTTGCTGCCATTGGTTATCATGTTCAATAAACTGAGTGATCAGTTCTTTATCGAGCAGACTGTCGATGGTTTTTTTGTTAAATCCGAGTGCTTTTAATTCTGTAACTGATGATTTGCCCGATTCGGCTAGCTGCTTTAATAAATTTAACTGGGTTTTTGCTTTCAGCGACGGCAGTTTTGTACCTTTATCGGTCAGCTCAACCATGTTAATGCTGGTTTTGTCTGGGCATTCGCCTTGCCTTAATGCAGCCGGAAGTGCCGTATGAATGGTCTCGCCCAATGGGTAACAGTAGTAGCGTGCTGTGAATTTTAGTAATGCTAAATGTTGCTCAGATAAAACAGGCGTGTCGTCTATAACATCAATAATCGGCTTGATTTTGTCAGCAGGAACATCGGTTGATGTTTTAAGAGCCAAGACCACGGCAACCTTTTTTTGACTACCAAATGGCACGCGAACGCGCATACCTGGCTTTAACTCAGGGCTATGCAGCAGCTGTTCAACTTTATAATCGAAGGTACGCTGTAAAGGGACTTTTATGGCAACTTCTACAAAGTGCATGACAACTCAACTGAAACAAAGGTAGAAAGATAATGTACTAAAATTACTGTTAAAAACCTACCAACAAATACTGAACAACACGCCATTTGATTATTTTTTTAGCGAAAGATGCATTTAAAGCTTGTCGCAAGGTCACTTGAGCTATAAAATACGCGGCCTATTAATTGTATTAACTGCGTATGGTGCCAGACTTCGGGTTTGGAGAGCGATACGGCCTTAACTAGAGGTTCCCTATGAAAGAAGGTATTCACCCTAAGTACGAAGCTATCACTGCAACTTGTTCATGTGGTAACAAATTCGAAACTAGCTCAACTCTTTGTAAAGACATCCACTTAGACGTATGTTCTGAGTGTCACCCGTTTTACACTGGTAAGCAAAAGATTTTAGACACTGGTGGCCGTGTTGATCGTTTCAACAAGCGCTTCGGTGCACTTAGCAGCAAGAAGTAATCTCTGCTGTTTAGTTAAAAAAAGCACCTTAGGGTGCTTTTTTTATGCCTAAAATTCACAAAACTCATTATTGATACCAATCCGCAATAATACTTAATCATTTTGAGGGATTAAACCTGTCGCTATCTGCGTTGAAAACTTTTGATTTAGAACAACTAAATAACGAAATTCTTGCCTTGCTATCAACGAGGTTTTATTGCCTCAAAATAGATCACTTAATTAAGCGAATTGGTATAACGCTGCCACTACTTATCATCTTCACTTATGTATCTTGCATAACTATTTCTGGCTGTTATGCCCATTATGTCGCTAATTTTGCAGACAAAGTGCCACCCCTTGGCTATATTCTTGTTTGTATAAACTTTCATAAAAGTTATTAAAAATAATAAATTTAAATAACTTTGTGAGTAAATGCTGTGAACTTCGTTGAAATGGATATTTTGGGCTAACTTCGGCTAATTGCAGTGTACGTGCGTATAAAATACAAAAACACGTGCTTAAAAGGTCATAAATAGGTGAATTTTTATGTCTGATTAATCGCAATTATGCGCAGAAATTGTTGGGAAATCCTTTAAAATTAAGCGATATAGCATATAACAGGATAGACCTGATAATACTTGGAATTTTTATACATTACAGGTATCGTACTGATGCAAGCTCTCTCACTTTTTAACTTTTTGCAGGATACTATCGCGTTATGTCAGATTTTCGTGAACAAGCATTACATTACCACGCTCACCCCGTTCCAGGTAAAATTAGTGTTGAACTAACCAAACCAGCCGAAACGGTTAACGATCTCGCTTTAGCTTATAGCCCAGGTGTGGCTGAACCAGTCCGTGAAATTGCTGCTGATCCAGCAAATGCCTATAAATATACAGGCAAAGGTAACATGGTTGCGGTTATTTCAAACGGTACCGCAATTTTAGGTTTAGGTAACTTAGGTCCGCTTGCATCAAAACCTGTAATGGAAGGTAAAGCGTTACTATTTAAACGTTTTGCTGGCCTTGACTCAATTGATATTGAAGTTAAACACCGCACAACAGAAGATTTCATTAATACGGTTGCTAACATCGCTGATACGTTTGGTGGTATCAACCTTGAAGATATTAAAGCGCCAGAGTGTTTTGAAATCGAAAAAGCGCTTATCGAGCGCTGTGATATTCCAGTTTTCCACGATGACCAACATGGTACAGCTATTGTGACTGCTGCTGGTATGCTTAACGCTCTTGAAGTGCAAGGTAAAGATATCGAAGATGCTATCATCGTATGTTTAGGTGCCGGTGCCGCTGCTGTTGCTTGTATGGAGCTTTTAATTAAATGTGGCGCACTGCGCGAACACATTTATATGCTTGACCGTAAAGGTGTGATCCATACACGTCGTGATGACTTAAACGAGTATAAGCAATTATTTGCTAACAATACCGATAAGCGTACATTACAAGATGTTATTGCTGATGCTGACGTATTCGTTGGTGTATCAGGTCCTAACTTGTTAACTGCAGATGATCTTAAGCTGATGGCTGATAAGCCAGTCGTGTTTGCATGTTCAAACCCAGATCCTGAGATTGCTCCAGAAGTTGCACACAGTGCACGTAACGATTTAATTATGGCAACGGGTCGTTCAGATTTCCCTAACCAAGTAAATAACGTGCTTTGTTTCCCATTTATTTTCCGTGGTGCGTTAGATGTTCGTGCAACGGCAATTAATGATGAAATGAAAATTGCTGCAGTTCACGCGATTCGTGGTATCGCGAAAGAGCCTGTACCAAGTGAAGTATTAAAAGCGGCTGGTGTTGAGTCACTTGAGTTTGGTGCTGAGTACATCATTCCTAAGCCAATGGACCCGCGTTTATTACCACGTATTGCACGTGCTGTTGCTGTAGCGGCAGTAGAGTCGGGCGTGGCGCAAATCGACATGCCAGAAGATTACATGCGTTAAGCTTAATTAGCTATTAGGTATATCGCGCAATAAAAAACTCAGCCTAGGCTGAGTTTTTTTATATCTGCGATTATCGGCGGTGATCCGATGGCCGAAATACTTATTCTGAATCAAGCACTGGGATATCTAATCCCATTTCTTGCATAATTCTTTTAACTTCTTCAGGTACCTTTTCAGGGTTGTCTTTACGTAGGTCGTCATCATTTGGTAATGGTTGACCTGTAAAAGCATGTAAGAAAGCTTCACACAATAACTCACTGTTCGTCGCATGACGCAGGTTATTGATCTGGCGGCGTGTACGCTCGTCAGTTAATACTTTTAATACGTTGAGTGGGATCGATACGGTAATCTTTTTTACTTGTTCTGATTTTTTACCGTGTTCTGCATATGGGTGAATGTATTCACCGTTCCATTTAGCCATAAGTTGTTTCGTTGCCTCGGTTGTCAGTGATTTACGCCTTATTCACAGCGCAAGATGCGGAAATTCTATCTCTTTAAAAAAGATAGTCAAATACTAGTTATTTAGCCATCTAGTGGTGTAAAAGTATAAACTTCTATGTGTAAGCCATAAATGCTTTGACTTCTCATATTTGATCATCTAACCTTTTAGACGTCTAAACATCCAATTTAAGAATAGGTGATGAAATGAGCGAAAAAAATAAAGCGACGATTGCTGTTCGTCACGGCATCGAAGCCGATAAACATCATGGTGCGGTTGTACCACCAATTTACTTATCAACCACCTATTCGTTTGCTGATTTTGATACTAAGCGCCAGTATGACTATGGTCGCAGCGGTAATCCAAATCGCGATATCTTAGCTGAAACCTTAGCTGAGCTTGAAGGTGGTGCTAGAGGTATTATAACTGCAACAGGTATGTCTGCTGTGCATTTAGCCACTCAGCTATTAAACAGTGACGATACGTTAGTGATCCCACATGACTGTTATGGCGGTAGTTACCGTTTATTCACCTCGCTTGAAAAACGTGGCCTGTTAAAACTAAAAGTTTTGGATTTAACTAAAACTGAAAATCTCCAAGAAATTTTAGCGATTAAACCCAAGTTGATTTGGATTGAAACGCCAAGTAACCCAATCTTGCGTTTAACAGATATTAAAGCAATTACTAGTATTGCTAAGCAGTGCGGTGCTTTGGTTGCGGCTGACAACACCTTCTTATCACCTGCATTACAAAACCCAATTGAGTTTGGTGTTGATATTGTTGTGCACTCAACAACTAAATACATCAATGGTCACTCTGATGTAGTGGGCGGTGCAGTGATTGCTGCAACGCAAGAGCTAGGCGACGAGCTTGCTTGGTGGGCGAATAATATCGGTATTACTGGTGCACCATTTGACAGCTACTTAACGCTTCGTGGTTTACGTACTTTAAATGTACGCCTAAAGCAGCACCAAGAAAATGCCTTTGCCATTGCTGAGTATTTAGAAAGCTCACCTTATGTAAGCCAAGTTTATTACCCAGGCCTTGCTTCTCACCCACAACATGAGCTTGCTAAAGCACAGCAACGTGGCTTTGGTGGCATGGTGAGCTTTGATATTAAAGGCGATATCAACGATGCAGCAGCGTTTTTAACAAGCCTTAAAGACTTTAGCCTTGCTGAGTCGCTAGGTGGGGTAGAAAGCTTGATTTGTCACCCTGCAACAATGACCCACGCAGGTATGGAGCCTAAAGCGCGCCTTGAAGCCGGTGTAGGCGATACGCTGATCCGTATTTCTGTAGGTATTGAAGACGTAAAAGATCTCATTGCAGATTTAGACCGTGTTTTCAATTTAGTAAAACCAGGTCAAGGCCAACAAGTTACAAAAGCTGAAGCTAAGCAAGCACAGCAAGATACACAGCAAAACGCGTCATTTAAGTTAACGCCAGCACATACGGCATTGTGGTAGAAGAAATGGTAAATATTGTTCATAAATTTGGTGGCTCAAGCTTAAGTTCGGCAGATCGTTACCATGCGGTAGCGAACATTGTTCTTGCTAATACAGAGCAGGGCGATTGCGTGGTTGTGTCGGCATCGGGTAAAACAACTGATACCCTGGTAAAGCTTTGGCAAAGTTACCAGCAGCAAGATAGCCAAGCTGTTAGCGATATTCTATTGCTTATTGATAATAATCAACGGGCTTTAATTGAGCAGTTACTTATAGGTCAGAATAAACAACAGGCCTTGGCACAGTTAAAAGATGAACTTGCCGTATTAAATGAATTAATTAGTCAACAGCAGCTACTTGAAGCACCTTTACTTGCTCATGGTGAAGTGTGGTCGGCGCGGTTATTGGCCGCTTACCTAAATCAGTTAGGTGTTGATGCGCAAGATGTTGATGCAAGGCAGTTATTTACTCTAAATGATGGTCAGCTTTTACATCAAAAAAACCAACAGCAGTGCAGTGATGCGATTAGCAGAACACATATCAACGTAGTAACGGGTTTTATAGCTGCAGATTGCCAAGGTAATGCGGTGACATTAGGCCGTAATGGCAGTGATTACAGTGCCACCTTGTTAGCGAGTTATACTTTTGCTAAGCAAGTGTCTATCTGGACAGACACACAAGGTGTATTTAGTACTGACCCCCGTAAAGTTAAAAATGCAGTTAAGTATGCCAAGGTGTGCCGCGAGCAAGCTAACTTATTAGCGCGTTTAGGTAACCCAGTATTGCATGCAAAAACCTTGTCGCCGTTAAAAGACACAGAAATTAAATTGGTGGTAAGAAGTAGTTTTGATTGTGATGCAACGCCAACCGAAGTAGTAAAAGAAGGTTACAGTAAAGCAAAGCGTTTTATTACTACCTTAGATAACATCGATTTATTAAGGGTTGATAAACTAAGCAGTGGTGAAGTCGGTGAACTTAGTCAGTTAATTCAACACAGCCTGCACCACTTTACTAAAGATGGCGATACTTACTTATTAGTGCCAGGTCAAAGCACTCACCAAGTTGTAAGCCACTTAGCGGGCCGTGCAAATATTGTCGAGTCTAATTTAAGTGGCTGTGCAGTGGTTGCACCGACGGCTGATGTAATTGCGCTGACAGAGCAAGCGACAGCACTTTTAAAAGAACAAAGCATTCATCCGCGTTTTGTACAACAAGACGATAACTATGTGTTGATCTTAAACGATCAGGCAATTGATAGTGATGTTTTAACCCTTCTACATGACAAGCTGGTAAACAAAGGTCAAGAGCTGGCTATTATTGTTGCTGGCCTTGGTAATGTAGGCGAAGTATTCTTATCGCAACTACAAGCTCAGTTTGCTCGTTTATCTGCTCAGTACAAAGTAAAAGTAGTAGCTCTTTTACGCTCTAAACAAATGCTTTTTAGTGCCAGTGGTTTAAATACCGAAACATGGCAAGAGCAGTGGCATAATGAAGCGCAAAGCTACGATAAAGCTGAGTTATTAGCACGTATCAATGAGCTAGATTATGAGCACAAAGTAGTGATTGATATCACTGCCAGTGAGGCTTTTAGCCAGTTGTATCCTGATTTTGTAGAGCTTAACTGTCATTTGATCAGTGCAAACAAATATGCGGGTACTGCCGCGCATAGTTGGTATCAAAACTTACGTACTAATTTAGCTGAGCGAAATCTACTATGGCGCTACAACACCAGTGTAGGCGCCGGTTTACCGATTAACTTTGCTTTAGCTGATTTACAAAATAGCGGTGACAGTATTAACCGTATTGAAGGGGTATTCTCGGGTACTTTATCGTGGTTATGTAGCAGTTACGATGGTAGCGTGCCGTTTTCAGATTTAGTGCTTCAAGCTCAGCAAATGGGCTATACAGAGCCAGATCCTCGTGAAGACTTATCTGGCCGAGATATGCAGCGTAAACTACTAATTTTAGCGCGTGACTTAGGCCTAGATTTAGAGCTAGATGACATTGCTTTGACACCTCTGATGCCTGAACAGCTTGCAGCAGGAAGCTGGCAAGATTTTCTTGCAAACAAACAGCTGCTCGATGAATTTATGACAGAAAAAGCAGCGCAAGCTGCGGCAGAAGACAAAGTGGTGCGCTACACCGGTGCTATCACACTCGTTGATGGCAAGGTTCAGGCGCAAGTTGGTTTAGTTAATGTTGGCAAAGATGATGTATTAGCAAGCCTTAAACCGGGCGATAACATCTTTGTGATCAATTCACAGTGGTATACAGACAATGCATTAGTGATCCAAGGCCCTGGAGCGGGTAAAGAAGTCACTGCCGCTGGGGTGCACTCAGACCTATATTGGCTGGTAAATAACCTAAAATAATTTTGCTGATCTTAGTTTAAATAGCTAAGCAAAAAGCGCCCCAAGGGCGCTTTTTTATTGTTTCAAAATAGCAATTCACTTATTTAGAACAACTCTTCCTCTGTGCTGAGCTTTTCTTCAAATACGTCTGTTGGTTGATCAAGTACGTACTTGGTTGGTGCTGTGCCTTTAATGAAGTATTCAAAACGACTGGTATAGTCATTCTTATGGCTTAAAAGACCTGTTGCTAAGTCGATACGAACCGATACCAAACCTTCAGGAAACTCAATAGGTGCTTCTGGCATGCCATCAAGAGCTGCACGCATAAAGTCGACCCATGCAGGTTGCGCGGTTTTTGCACCCGATTCTGCACCAGATATTTGTGACTTATCAAGGTTACTATTGTAGGTCGAGCGGCCAAGGGCTTTTCCAGGGTTATCAAAACCAACCCATACCGAGGTCATCACATTGCGGTTAAAGCCACTGAACCATGTATCAACCGAGTCATTAGTAGTACCTGTTTTACCTGCTAGATCGCGACGATCAAGTGCTTGTGCACGCCAGCCTGTACCACTCCAGCCGGTTTTGTGAGTCCAGCTACCACCACCCCAAATTGCGCTGTGCATAGCTTGCGAAATTAAGAATGCATTTTGCTTTGAAATGATACGCGGAGCACAACGCGGAGTGCTCACACTTTGTGCCTGATCCAATTGATTATCATCTAATGATGCAAACTCTGGTGTAACAACCTGCTCAGGTTCATCACAGGCAAGTTCTGGCTCTGTTTTGAATAACACATTACCAGCAGAATCCTGAATTTCAGAAATAAAGTAAGGGGTAATTAAGTGGCCGCCATTGGCGAAAGTACTCATTCCGCGAGCTAGTTCAAGAGGAGTGATTGAGGCACTACCCAGGGCCAATGACTCGCTACGATTAATATCACTATTTAAAAAACCAAACTTAAGTAAGTGATCTGCTGTACGTTCAAGACCTACACCACGTAGTAAACGTACAGAAATTACGTTTTTAGATTGAGCGAGTGCACGGCGAATTCGGATAGGGCCATTATAAACCGCCGGGCTATTCTTAGGGCGCCATGCTACACCTTGGCTTTTATCCCATTGATTAATTGGTGCATCGTTAAGAATTGAAGCGAGTGTGTAGCCGTTTTCAAGTGCTGCTGAATAAATAAATGGCTTGATATTTGAACCAACCTGGCGTTTTGCTTGAACTGCGCGATTGTATTGGCTTTGTTCAAAGCTATAACCACCGACAATGGCTTTAATACGACCATCTTGTGGGTCAAGTGAAACAAGTGCGCTCGATGCTTCTGGTACTTGGCTAAGGATGTAGCTTTCATCTGCATTTTTACGCAGCCAAATTTGCGCTCCCGCTGATAAAATTTCAGTAGCCGTTTTTGGTGCGAAACTTTGACGGTAACGGGTAATATATTTGCGTGCCCATTTTAGACCATCCCACTCAACCGTCACTTGTTCGCCGCTTTTTAATAGCACATCAATTGATTGCTCAGCGACATTAGTTACAACACCAGCTAATAGTGGGCCAAACTCTTTGACATCTTTTAATTTAGATAAGATCTCTTCTTGGCTAAGTGGACTTTCGTTTTCACTGTCCCATAACTGAGCCGTCGCACCACGGTAGCCATGACGCATGTCGTAAGCGTGTAGATTATCAACAATGGCATCTTGTGCAGCTTGCTGAATATTTGAATCAACACTGGTGTAAACTTTGAAACCAGTATTGTAAGCACGCTCATGACCATAGCGTTCAACCATTTCAGCACGCACCATCTCAGAGATATAAGGGGCGTACACTTCAATTTCTGCACCATGGAATTTAGCTGTAATTGGCGCATTGATAGCCTCTTCGTATTCACTCTGTGTAATATACTTTTCGGTATACATACGGCCTAGTACAACGTTGCGACGAGCCTTTGCGCGTACAGGGTTGCGAATAGGGTTAAGGGCTGAAGGAGCCTTAGGTAAACCAGCGATCATCGCCATTTGCGCTAAAGTAAGCTCATTGAGGTCTTTGCCGTAGTAAACTTGTGCTGCTGCACCAATACCAAAAGCGCGGTTACCTAATTCAATTTTATTTAAATATAATTCGAGGATTTCGTCTTTACTTAATATACTTTCAATATGTAAAGCGATAAAGATCTCTTTGACCTTACGAATGTATGCTTTTTCTCTAGTTAAGAAGAAGTTACGGGCAAGCTGCATGGTTATAGTACTTGCGCCTTGTTTCTTTTCGCCTGTAGATATGAGTACAATGGCTGAACGGACGATACCAATTGGATCGATACCAATATGCTCGTAAAAACGGTTATCTTCTGTTGCTAAAATTGCATCGATTAACGGTTGGGGGATTTGATCTATTGTAACGGGAATGCGGCGTTTTTCACCGAATTGGTTAATCAATAATCCATCACGTGAGAATACCTGCATAGGTGTCTGTAATTGAACGTCTTTTAGAACCTGTACGCTAGGAATATCAGGTTTAACGTAATAGTATAGACCAACTAAAGTGATTAGTCCTAAAAATGAGCAGATGATAATAAATTGTAAAGTTCGCTTTAATAAAATCACTTATATTTTCCCTAAATGGACTCCCAATTAGAATCGGAGACTGCTAGTATATATTGATTAAAAAATGAATAATATTTTTTCAGATAAAAATTATAACTTGTTTATTATTAAAACAAAGGCCAAGTTGCAAACATGCTAAGTCAGCTATTTAAAAAGCCTTCATCTATGATGGTAGGAATCGACATCGGATCGCACTGTATAAAAGCAGTGTTGCTGCAAGAGACAGACGCAGGTTTGCGGCTTGAAGCGTTAGCTATTGAACCTATGCCTAAAGGCGCTATGTCTGAGCGTTCTATTCAAGACATAGAAGCGATAGGTAATGTTATCGCTAAACTAAAAAGAAAAATTCCTAAATCAGTGCAAACCGCAGCAGTAGCTGTTTCAGGTCAAACTGTAATTACGAAAGTGATTTTTATGGATGTATCATTAACAGATGCTGAATTAGAGTCACAAATTGCCATCGAAGCTGATAGTTTAATCCCATACCCACTTGATGAAGTAAATATCGATTTTGAAAAACTTGCCATCAATGAAGCTGATCCAAGTAAAGTGAATGTTCTTCTCTCTGCTGCGCGAACTGAAAGTGTGCAAGCGCGAGTTGGTGCTCTTGAAACAGCCAACTTAAAAGCTGCGGTTGTCGATGTAGAAACTTATGCGCTAAGTCGAGCAATGGATGTGTATTATCAACAATTACCTAGTGATGCATACAATAAATGTGTCGCTGTGGTTGATATTGGTGCTGTGCTGATGCTTGTTAGTGTTGTACAAGAAGGTGAAACAATTTACACCCGTGACCAAGTATTTGGTGGCGACCAGTATACCAATAGCATTGTTGCGTATTACAACAAAAGCTTTGATGAAGCTGAAATTGGTAAAACTACAGGTGATTTACCACCAAATTATACCTTCGAAGTTTTAGCTCCATTCCAAACTTCATTGTTACAACAAGTTCGTCGTGCAGTGCAGATGTTCTTAACAACCAGTGGTAAAGATCAAGTTGATTACATTGTTCTGACTGGCGGCACAGCTATGATCGAAGGCTTAGATAGGCTCCTAATTGAAGAGCTAGGCATTCACACTGTTGTTGCTGAACCATTTGCTAACATTGAAATTTCGCCAAAGATTGATCGCAATATGTTGCAGCGTCACCGCACGCAATTTGCGATAGCCACAGGATTGGCATTAAGGAGCTTTTCATCATGCCACATATAAACCTTCTGCCTTGGCGCGAACAACAAAGAAAAGACTCACAAAATAAGTTCGTTACTGTGTTATTCGGCGTTGTTGTTATTAGCTTCTTAAGTATGTATTTACTAAGTTCTTTTTATGGCGGATTACGCGATGGGCAAAATGTAAAAAATAACTTTTTGAATACAGAAATAGCTTTATTGAACCAACGTATCCGTGAAATTAACGAACTTGATAAGAAAAAAGAAAACTTACAACAGCGTATGCGTCTAATCGAAGAGCTACAAAGTAACCGTAACCTAGGTACACAAATCATGGATGAAGTCGCCAAGATTGTTCCTGCTGG
This sequence comes from Pseudoalteromonas sp. P1-26, assembly GCF_001401795.1. Classification (NCBI taxonomy): domain Bacteria; kingdom Pseudomonadati; phylum Pseudomonadota; class Gammaproteobacteria; order Alteromonadales; family Pseudoalteromonadaceae; genus Pseudoalteromonas; species Pseudoalteromonas sp. P1-26. The sequence goes on from NZ_LKDX01000015.1 coordinate 37,167, forward strand.
GGTTTATTTAACGAAACTTGAACGTCGTGATGACCGCATTCATGTAATTGGTCGCAGTGAATCAAATAACCGTTTATCTACCATGCTGCGTCAAGTTCAGAGCTCATATTTATTAGAACGACCTATTATGCAAGGTATTGTCGCAGGTGAACAAACCTCAAGATTATTGAGTGACTTTAATATGGATTTTTACGTTAAACCATTTGATCAGATAGGTGAGGCACGCAATGAACCTTGATATCAAAGCGTTAACAGACATAGATTGGAATGAAATTGAGCTTGAAAACATGGGCGATTGGCCTATTGCTGTTAAAGCTCTGTGCTGTGCGTTTGTGGCTGCGCTGGTTTTATACTTTAGTTACAGCTTATTAGTTTCTGACGAAATCGCCAGTTATCACAGTGCCGTAGCCAAAGAAACCGAGCTACGCCAAACATACAAAGCAAAATATGCTATTGCGAGTAATTTAGAGATTTATCGCCAGCAAATGGTTGAGATGGAAGATAAGTTCTCGCAGCTTTTAAAACGCTTACCAACCTCGAACGAGACACCTGGTTTGTTAGATGACTTATCTTACGTTGGTACTACTAGTGGTTTGACGTTTTTGAAAATTGGCTGGTTACCTGAAGTTGAAAAAGAGTTTTATACAGAGCTGCCAATTAAAATAGAAGTCGTCGGGACGTACCATGAATTTGGTGAATTTGTTGGTAAAGTTGCTCAGTTACCGCGAATTGTAAGTTTGCATGACTTTACTATTCAAACTCTCGGCAATAATGAACTCACTTTTAGTGTTGTTGCTAAGACTTATCGTTATGAAGGGGGCACTAAAAAATGAAAAAGCTTCCCTTAATTATTGCGATGACACTTGTACTTAGCGCGTGTAATGATGATACTTCAGAACAAAAAGAGTTTATTGATCAGGTTAAAGCAAGTACAACACCTAAAGTTGAGCCGATTCCTGAGATCACTAAATTCGAGCACTTTGCTTATAATGCCGGAAAATTACGTAGTCCATTTGTGGCGCCTAAACCGGAAATTATTCAGAGCAATTTAGTGCAAGTTAAAAACTGCTTACACCCAGATCCTGATCGTGTTCGTCAACCACTTGAAAAGTACCCGCTAGATAACCTTGTTATGCAAGGAACTATTGGCCGTGTTGGTAATACGTGGGCACTGATAAAAGCTGCAGACGATACGCTTTATCGAGTTACTGTAGGTAATTATATTGGTTTGTATCACGGTGAAATTAAACAAGTGCACGACAATTATATAGAATTATTAGAATTAATCCCGGATGGGGCTGGTTGTTGGAAAGAGCGCCTGACTAAGCTAGAAATGTTAGAGGCGGAAACAAATGGTGCAAGTTAATCTTATGAAAGGTAAAAAGAAGATGCATAAAGGAATGGCTTGGTTAAAACACATGCATAAATTCATGTTAGCTGCATTAGCCTTAATTTTGACGCAGACAGCAATCGCTGCCCCTTTACTGTATGACGTACGTTATAACCCGCTAATGAAAGGCGAAACACAATTACAGCTAGTATTTGATGAAGCGCTAACATTTGAACCAAAAGTTCAGGTATATAACGCCCCTGCTCGTATTGAAATGCTTTTCAGTAATGTAGGTGTTGATAATGAAGTGCGTGATGTGCCAGTTAACCAAGCAGGTATCCAGCATGTAACCAGCACCTTGACCGCAGACGGTTTAAAAGTTGTTGTAACGTTAGATAAGCTAAAAATTTATAAAACAATGGCGAAAGACAATATCGTTACTTTGCATGTTTCAGATAACCCAATCGCAACGGATGATTCAGCGGATGGACTGACAGCGTCTAGCAACTTTATTAATACAGTACAGTCGATTGATTTTCGCCGTGGTGAGAAAGGCGAAGCACGTCTTTTAGTTTTTTTACAAGATACGCAAGCAGCAATTGATGTTCATGAGAGTGGCGGCAAAATTATTGCTGAGTTCCACCACACTGATATTTTAGACGACTTATTGTATCAATTAGATGTGATGGATTTTGGTACGGTTGTAAGTAACATCGAAACCTTCAAAGAAGGTAATATGACGCGCATTGTGGTTGAGCCAAATGCAGCGTTTAAGTTTACTCACCAACAAATTGAAAATATCTTTACGCTAACTGTTGAAAAAGATGATACACAGCGTGCCTACCTCGAAGGCGGTATTGAATATCAAGGTCGCCCAATGAGCCTTAATTTCCAAGATATTCCAATTCGCTCTGTGTTACAGATTATTGCAGGCTATAACGAGTTTAACTTAGTAACCAGTGACTCAGTTACAGGTAATATCACATTGCGTTTAGATGGAGTTCCTTGGGATCAGGCACTTGATGTTGTGCTTAAAATTAAAGGTCTTGATAAGCGCATGGACGGTACTATTTTGATGGTTGCACCATCAGAAGAACTTGCCGCACGTGAAGCAAAAGAGCTTAAGGCAAAACAGCAAGTTGAGGATTTAGAGCCACTTTACAGTGAATATATCCGCCTTAACTATGCTAAAGCAGAAGAGTTTGCTGACTTATTGAAAACAGACACCAACAGCATTATTTCTGCGCGAGGCAGTGTGTCTGTTGATAAACGTACTAATACCTTACTTATCAAAGATACAGCGAAAAGCATCGAAAGCGTGCGCCGTATGGTGGAAACTTTAGATATTCCTGTTAAGCAAGTGGTGATTGAATCACGTATGGTAACAGTGAATGATAATGTGCAAGAAGACTTAGGTGTGCGCTGGGGTATCAGCGATGTAGGAAGCGACGGTGCTATCTCTGGCACATTAGAGGGCGCTGGTGGTATGTTTGGTGCTGGCTCTTACGATAATATCCCAAGTATTTCTGACCGCTTAAATGTTAACTTACCGGTTTCTAGCCCTGCGGGTAGTATTGGTGTTCAAGTAGCTAAATTAGCTAACGGCACTATATTAGATTTAGAGCTAAGTGCTCTTGAAGAAGAAAACCGTGGTGAGATTATCGCAAGTCCTCGTATTACGACGGCTAACCAACAAAAAGCCCGTATTGAGCAAGGTACTGAGATCCCTTACGTTGAAGCAGCATCAAGTGGTGCAACGACAGTAACCTTCAAAAAAGCAGTATTGAGCTTAGAAGTAACGCCACATATCACCCCTGATAACAAAGTGATTTTAGATCTCGTTATCACGCAAGACACGCGTGGTGATACAGTACAAACACCAACAGGTTCTGCTGTAGCAATTAATACCCAAGAAATTCAAACTCAGGTATTAGTAGAAAACGGCCAAACTGTGGTGCTTGGTGGTATCTTCCAACAGCAAATCGTTAACTCAACTAAGAAAGTACCTCTGTTAGGCGATATTCCTTACTTAGGCGTATTGTTCAAAAGTACGAGTGAATTTAACGAGAAGAAAGAGCTGTTAATCTTTGTAACACCAAAAATTCAAATCGATTAAGTGATTTTTTCTTAAGCAACGAGCAATTAGCATGTTTAATTGCTCGTTATCTAGCTTTTTATGCTAATTGACTTGAAATACCCAAGCAATTACTGAGATAATCCCCTCCTTAATTTTGGGGCCAGGTCGTTAGGCGGGGTTTTATTTCAAATTTTAGAGTTCGTTTGTACTAAAAAGATATGGCTGAGAAACGTAATATATTTCTAGTGGGCCCTATGGGGGCTGGCAAAAGCACAATTGGTCGTCACATTGCTGACCAATTACACCTTGAATTTTTCGATTCAGATCAAGAGATCGAGCGTCGTACTGGAGCAGACATTGCTTGGGTATTCGATCTTGAGGGTGAAGAGGGCTTTCGACTTCGTGAAGAAACTGTAATTTCAGACCTAACTGAGATGCAAGGTATTGTTCTTGCAACTGGTGGTGGTTCTGTGATCAGTAAAGAAGTGCGTAACAAGCTATCTGCTCGCGGTATCGTTGTATACCTAGAGACACCAATCGAAAAGCAAGTTGCACGCACGCAGCGCGACAAGCGTCGCCCATTATTGCAAACAGAAGAAGCACCGCGTGATGTATTAGAACGCTTAGCTGAAGAACGCGAACCGTTATACAAAGAAGTTGCTGATTTTGTTGTCCGCACTGATGAGCAAAGCGCGAAAGTTGTTGCTAATCAAATCATCGAGAAATTAGATTTTTAAAAACCAATAATAAAAAGGAAACTAGCTATGCTTGAATTAACAGTTAATTTGGACGAGCGAAGTTATCCTATTTATATTGGTCAATCTGCTCTTAAAGAGACTGGTCGACTACGCGAGCACATCGGCGATTGTCGACCTATCATTATCACCAACGACACCATTGCACCTTTATATCTTGATGATGTAATGACGTCGTTGGTTGATCTTAACCCGTTATCTTTTACCATCCCTGATGGCGAACAATATAAATCACTTGAGTGGTTTGAAAAGATATCGGCGTTCTTACTTGAACATAACTGTGGTCGAGATACATGCCTTATTGCCTTAGGTGGCGGTGTTGTAGGTGATCTAACGGGTTTTGTTGCTGCATGTTATCAACGTGGCGTGCCTTTTATTCAAGTACCAACTACCTTGCTTTCGCAAGTGGATTCATCGGTTGGAGGCAAAACGGCAGTAAACCATCCACTTGGTAAAAACATGATTGGTGCGTTTTACCAACCACAAGCCGTGTTTATCGATACGCAATCACTTCATACTTTACCTGAGCGTGAATTCGCAGCCGGTATGGCAGAAGTCATTAAATACGGCCTTATTTACGACACTGAATTATTTGCTTACCTAGAGCAAAATATCGCTAACCTTAAATCACTTGATGAGCAAACATTGCAGCATGTGATTTACCGTTGTTGTGAAATCAAAGCCTTGATTGTTGCACAAGATGAAAAAGAAGCAGGGTTACGCGCCTTACTTAACCTAGGGCACACCTTTGGACATGCTATCGAAGCACAAATGGGTTACGGTAATTGGCTACACGGCGAAGCCGTTGCCGCAGGTATGGTGCTGGCAGCACGCCTTGCACATACCCGTGATGACTTAACTGCTACAGAAGTTGAACGCATTGTTAAATTGATTGCTGAGTATGATTTACCAGTCGATATTCCTGCAGAAATGACAAGCGAGCAGTTTTTAACGCATATGCGTAAAGATAAGAAAAACAAAAAAGGCACTATTCGCTTTATTCTTCCTACCCAATTTGGTCAATGTGCGCTGGTAAGTGATATTACTGATCAGCAGGTTTGTGATTTAATAGCGCGCTAATGCAATCGCAAATATTGCCTAGCCGTGCTGCGCTAGTTGATCGAATCGCTCTGCAGTTTGAATATGGGCAAAATCTAATTTGCTTACTTGGCCCGTCAGGCCTTGGTAAAAGCTATTTATTAGAAACCTTCATTACTGATAAATACCTCGACTTTAATAAAGCGTTTGTTCAGTTGTCTGGAAAAATGACCGACCAACAGTTTATGACTGAACTGTTAGAACAAAGCTTTAGCAACCCACTAATTGATCACTCTTTGAGTTTGTCTGAAAACTTCTATCAACTCTATAAGCAACAGCCTTGTGGTGATTGTTTATGGGTGATTGATGGAGGGCGTCATTTATCTGAAGAGTTAATTCAGCAATTAGAAATTCTTGCCAAGCAAAGCCCGAGCACGTTATACATATTGATTGCATCACAATCGGTCGGCCAGTTTAGCCAAGCGGTCGAAATTCACCTTGAAGCGCTTAACTTGAGCGAAAGTAAGCAACTTATGCGTTGGTTTTTCGATAACCTCCCTGTTGAAGAAGACCCAGTTTTTCGCACATTTTTACAAGAAGCGCATGGTAACCCTGCCTTATTGCTAGCTTGGCAGCCTGAACAGCAAACTGCGGATATTCGCGCACCCGAGAAAAGCTATAAACTGCTTTATATAATTTTGCTCTTAATCACAACCATGCTGCTGATCATTGGCTTTTTATATAAAGCTGATATGACCGAGTGGTGGAAAGCACATTACCAACAAGATACAACAAGCTCTGTGGCAACTGCATTACCTGCAGAAGCAGTAGTTAATGGCCCTGTAGAGAGTAAAGAGCTCGTTACAGAACAAGCTCAAGATGAGCCTCCAGCACAGCAGTCAGTTGCTACTAATGATGATGATAACACGACTCAGGCTGCCGAGATGCCAGTTGATGGCTCTGACAGTAAAAACCATGACAATGAAAGTCATAACAATAACGTGGCTGCGATTGTTGATAGCCTTTTGCCAGTAGAGCCAGTTACACAAGAGACTGAGCAACCAACGACAGATGAAGTTGTAGCAGCTATTATCAGCGATGCTGAGCAAGCCGAGTCTGCAATTGAGCCAGAGCAGCCATTAGCAGGAAATGCGTGGTATTTGTCTCAGCCAGACGACAATTTTGTAATCCAATTACTAGCGGTCACTAAGCAAGAGATCAGTGATAAGTTTATTAATGAAAATGGCTTGCAAGGGCAGGTAAATACTTACCAAAGCTTACGGAGCGGTAAGTCGTGGTGGATCGTAACTTATGGCAGTTATGCCACACTGAATGATGCTAAGAAGGGCGTAACAACACTTTCTGATAATGTGCGTAAAAATCAGCCGTTTTATAAAAAAATAAGTAAAATTAAACAAGAAATCGCTTCACTAAATCAGTAAATTAAAACTGATTAGTGTAAAATCGCGCAACACCGAATTGAAGTTAAGAGCAGATGCAGCAAAAGACCAGAGCCTTCCTTAAATGGGCGGGTGGAAAATACAGCCTAGTTGAAGATATTCGTACCCGCTTGAAGCAAGCGAGTATGGATGCTGACACCTTAGTTGAACCTTTCGTTGGTGCTGGCTCTGTATTTCTCAATACTGATTTTAAGCATTATATTTTAAATGATATTAATGCGGATCTGATCAACCTGTACACTGAGCTAAAGCGCACGCCTGACGAGTTTATCAGCGATGCAAAAAAACTATTTGTAGAGCTCAATAACCATCCTGAAGCCTATTATGAGTACCGTGTTCAGTTTAATCAGAGCAGCGATGTGTATGAGCGCGCAATTTTATTCTTATACATGAATCGTCATGGTTATAACGGTCTGTGTCGCTACAATCTTAAAGGTATTTTTAACGTTCCTTTTGGTAAATATAAGCGCCCGTATTTTCCTGAAAAAGAAATGCACTTCTTTGCTGAAAAAGCTCAGCAAGCCACCTTTACGTGTTTAGGTTATGACGAGGTCTTTAAGCTCATTCCTAATAATGCGGTTGTGTATTGCGACCCACCTTATGTGCCGTTGAGTAAAACAGCATCATTTACTTCTTACGCTAAAGGCGGTTTCAATTTAGATGATCAAGCAAACTTGGCGAATTTAGCTGAGCAAGCAGCATTCGAAAATAACACGCCGGTACTTATTTCTAACCACGATACGGTGTGGACTCGTAAGATCTACAGCCAAGCATCACTGGATGAAATTCAGGTAAAACGCACGATTAGCCCGAAGGGCGGTTCACGTAATAAAGTGAATGAGCTAATGGCTATGTATTTAGCACCAAAGAAACGGTGAAATAAATCGCTGCTACAAACAGGCTGAATAAAACGAGGGCAATGACGATAATAGTACTGAGCGAGTGCTCTTTAAAGTCAGCTTGACGCTTATTTTCTGATTGCACACCAAAAAATGCCGCAAAGACACTTTGTAATGCACTAATGAATTTGTTCATGCGATTTAGAACTTAGAACCTAAACCGCTAACTTTCTTAGACTCTTCACTACTTGTTAATAACTCAAGTAAATCAAGATAATGGAACTGAGCGCTGCGGCTATCACCCGTTAACCAAGAAAACCATCCTGTTTCTTGTTCTGCTTTCATACATTGAGCAGAAGATGATGATGCGTTAAGCGTATTGCATGAGCAGCCAGACGCCGCTGCTAAAAAGTCGTCTTCATCAGCAGATGAGAAAGATACAAACGCAGCAACCGTAAGTGCGGACGCGATTAAGATCCCTATTTTAAAAGCACGCATGAGAATAACCCTTGTTTGTGTTATTTAGACAAGCATACATAACAATTGCTCAAATAACAAACTTAATTACGGCTGAATTAAATAAAAATTTAATAAAATTAGCCTTTTAAAGTAAATTTTATGTTTATATTTTGTTTCATTTAAATGCATTTATGCAAGCAGTTGAATAGAACGATTGTTCAATTTTTGATTAAATTTACATTAATTCAATAAGCTAAAAGGATTGGCCTTGAGCAATAGCGTTTTAACAGTTAGCTGTGGTGTTTTAATCAGCTGTCGATTGGGTTACATTATGCGCTCTTCTTGCAGTCGCAAATTATGATGGAATCTCTTATGTTGGAAACATTACAAAAGTATTTAATAGCCCCTTCTATTTTATCAGCTGATTTTGCCCGTTTAGGTGAAGATGTTGATCGAGTACTCGCAAGTGGGGCAGATGTTGTACATTTTGATGTAATGGATAACCATTATGTGCCAAACCTAACCTTTGGCCCAATGATTTGTAAAGCACTGCGCGATTACGGTATTACAGCCCCGATTGATGTGCATCTTATGGTGAAACCTGTCGATCGCCTAATTCCCGACTTTGCTGAAGCGGGCGCTTCTATTATTAGCTTTCACCCTGAAGCAAGTGAGCATATTGACCGTACCTTACAGCTTATAAAAGACAGCGGTTGCCAAGCTGGGCTTGTATTTAATCCTGCAACCAGCCTTAGCTACCTTGAGCATGTGCTCGATAAAGTTGATGTAGTGCTATTAATGTCAGTTAACCCTGGCTTTGGCGGCCAAAGCTTTATTCCTCATACCCTCGAAAAGCTTCGCCAAGCGCGTAAAATTATTGATGACTCGGGTCGCAATATTCGTTTAGAAGTTGATGGTGGCGTTGGTGTTGATAACATTGCTGAAATTGCAGAAGCGGGCGCTGATATGTTTGTTTCAGGCTCAGCGATTTTCAATCAACCAGATTACAAGGCTGTTATCGATGCGATGCGCAGCGAGCTTGCAAAGGTTGAGTCATGAAATACGATGCGGCATTTTTCGATTTAGATGGCACCTTAGTCGACAGTGTTTATGATTTATACATTGCGATGAATCTGACTCTAACTGACCTCGCATTTCCGGTTGTTACACAAAAGCTAGTTGAGAGCTGGGTAGGTAATGGCATAGAAACACTTGTAAAGCGTGGTTTGAGTGGCGATATGCAAATCAGTGAGCATTTAGATGAAGCCCTTACTGAGCGTGCAATTAATTTGTTCTATCAGCACTATGACCAAGTTGTAGGTGACTACAGTGCGCTTTATCAACATGTAGAAACTGGGCTTGCTGCACTTGCTGGTATTCCAAAAGTGGTGATCACCAATAAGGCACGTCGTTTTACCGAAAAGTTACTTGATAAGCTTTCACTGACTAGTCATTTTCAGTTGATTGTATGTGGTGATGATATGGCAAAGAAACCATCACCTGAGCCTTTACTATTTGCTTGTCAGCAATTAGATGTCAGCCCAGCCAAAGCGGTTATGATAGGCGACTCAAAAAGTGATATTTTGGCAGCAAAAGCTGCTAAGGTTGACGTTGTCGCACTCGGTTATGGCTATAACCAAGGTGAAAACCTCGCTGATTTCAATCCAGAGTACCTCTGCGAGAATTTCTTAGATATAATACCCGTTCTTACCCAAAGGTAAGTGCATTTTAATTTCGTCTTTTTAGTTTAGTAAAAATATAAAGGAACATCATGAGTAAACCAGTAGTGTTAAGTGGCATTCAGCCAACCGGTGGTATGACAATAGGCAACTATGTTGGCGCTATTAACCAGTGGCTTAAGCTACAGGAAGACCACGAAAGTTTCTTTATGTTAGTAGATTTACACGCCATTACTGTACGCCAAGATCCTGAGCAGCTACGCTCGCGCGTGCTGGACGGTATTGCGCTTTATGCTGCATGTGGTATCGACCCAGAAAAAGCGGCGTTATTCGTACAATCTCAAGTGCCAGAACATGCACAGCTTAGTTGGGTTTTAAACTGTTACGCTCAAATGGGTGAGCTTAACCGTATGACGCAGTTTAAAGATAAGTCTTCTAAGCATGCTAATAACGTGAATGTGGGTTTGTTCTCTTACCCTGTACTGCAAGCTGCAGACATCTTGTTATACCAAGCAGATCAAGTGCCAGTGGGTGAAGATCAAAAGCAACACCTTGAATTGACACGTGATATCGCAACACGTTTTAACAACCTATACGGTGACGTGTTCAAACTACCTGAACCATACATTCCTGAGTTCGGCGCACGTGTAATGAGCTTACAAGATCCGCTCAAGAAAATGTCTAAATCAGATGAAAATCCAAACGGTTACATCATGTTATTAGATGAGCCGAAGAAGATTGAAAAGAAACTGAAAAAAGCAGTAACTGATTCAGACGAGCAAGCTCGTATCTACTTTGATCGTGAAGAAAAACCAGGTGTATCTAACCTACTTACTTTATTATCAGTTGCAACTAAGCGCTCAATTGAAGACTTAGTGCCTGAATATGAAGATAAAATGTATGGTCACCTGAAAAAAGACACTGCAGCAGCGGTCGTTAATATGATTGAGCCAATCCAAGCGCGCTTTAAAGAAATTCGCGAAGATCAGTCACTACTTGATAGCATTATGAAGTCAGGTGCTGAAAAGGCGAGTATTCGCGCTGAAAAAACATTAAAAGCAGTCTACGATGCGGTAGGTTTTATTCCTCGCCCGTAAGCTTGCACAAATTATTGAAATAAAAATACCGCCTTAGAGCGGTATTTTTTTATTAAAAGCTCAGCACAATTAAAACAGTAAATAAGCAGATAAGTGCGGCAGCGGTTTTGTCTGTTTTTTCCATTTTCTTACTCCTCATCAGCGCTCAACTGTGCAATCACGTAGCCTTTACTTTCTAACAAGGCTAATAGGCTATCTTCACCGGCCAAATGAGCAGCGCCAACAAGTACCAACTCTTTTTGCTGATCAGTAAAGTAATCCTCAATATGATTAAGCCAATTCAAATTACGTTGCTTAATGAGTATTTGGTAGGTGAGGGGATCATGTTGTTTTAATGGCATGATAGTTAGCTCATTCATTGCGTGCATATCGCCATTGCGCCATGCATCAAGCATTGCACTGTAAAGCGCTTGGTAACTTGATACTTGCGCTAACTGTGACTGAATATAGGCATCTTCGTCTTGGCTGCCTAATTGCTTAAAAAGGTGTAATTGGAATGCCAAGGTTTCGAGGTAAGCTAATTCTTTGCTGTCTTGTTGGGCTCGCTTTGCGAAATAGCTATCAACACCTTCACCGAAAAGCTGTTGTTTTTGTAGTTCTAGCGACATCATCAGCAAGCTCACCATAAAAGGGCGAAAGCTGTCGAGTTCGCTAAGTTGCATATCGTATTGAGTAAGCTGTGCTTCTAATTGTTTTTTTACTTTTGCAGAGAGCTTACTACTTAATGTTTCACCAGTTTCGTAACTCAGTGCTTTAAGCATAGTAAGTTGTGCTGAGCTATTACTTGGCGCTGGCATATCGGCTTCAAGTACTAGGGTATCGGCTTGTTTATATGCTTGATTAAATTCAGCTGGTAGCGGTAGTTCCTTGGGCGGTAAAACATGAATTGAACCCGCAATGTATATAAATTCATCACCTTTACTTACCTGCCAAACGGCACTTTTTGCTGTACAAATACTCGTTGTTAACAAGCATGATGCAGCAATTGTTGAGAGCAGTAATTGAGTTAGTTGTTTCATTCTTTTAGCCTGTTAATTGAAAAAGCTTGCCCAATGTTCTGGGCAAGCAGGGCATTACTTGTTGAGTTTTAACTCAATTTGATGGTCAACTTTTTTGTTCATTTGCTCGATAGAAACCTCGATAGATATCTCAAAATGTTGTTCTAATTTTTGAGTATCTTGGCTATCAAATAAGGGGGTTGGCAGTGTAACAACAAGCGTGCTTACTGCGAGTATCGACACTATTTTTAAAGCTGAGTTGCTCATAACTTTATTCTCTTAATTGGTTGATTAGTTTTATCAGCGAAGCAAAGTTGGTTGGTGGCCCGTTGATGGAAACTACAATAGCGAGGAATTTACATAGAGTCGCTTATCTAGTTCTAAGCGATTTATTTATAAGGTTTTAAAATGTTAATTTTAATAGTTTCAATGGTTTAAGTTTAATTCTTATGAGGGGAAATAAGGTTTTAAATCACTTTATTTTTGTGTTTTTACCTATTGATGATAATTTGAATGTAGCAAATAGGAACTTGGAGGTTTTGCTTTGGTTTTATTGGGCTTTCGATATTTCATTTCATAAGAGAAAAACGCAGTAAGCCAAGTGAGTAGTATAGATTGCTGCGCTATTTTTCTACTGGGGTAACGCCTGGCGAGTCACAAGCAATGACTTCAAATCGATAGCCATATTCAGCATGGTGATCAGGGGTTACTTGCACTATTTCGTAATCATTCAGCTCAACGGCTTTACTGTTTTCTGCTTTTAAACAGCGTGAATAGCTATCGGCTTCAAAGCTGTAAGCAAACATCGCAATTAAACGTTTGCTGCGCTCAAAGTAACCTTTGGTATCTAAAAACTGGCGAAGGTTTTCGGCGGTTTCGCTGTCACCTTCTATATTGACGTCTTGGCTTGGGGCTGAGCTTTCTTCACTTCCAGGAAGTTGTTGCTCAAGCTTTTCACCGAGTTGTTCGACTGCTTTTTGCTGCTCTTCACCAGATTCTTTGGCAATGACTTTGCTATCTAAAAAGGTGCTAACCATATTATCGAGTACTTCTTCAGGTGGCTGATCGTCGATAAACGAAATCAGGTTAATAAATACCACTGATGCTAAAACAAAGCGCACGATGGCGGTTAACAGCGGTGAGTAGCTTTGGCTTATAAATTTAATTCGCTCAGAGCCAAATGGCTTTATTAGTAATAAAACAAAGATATAGAAAGGTAAAAAAAGTTGAAATAACAATAAAGTACCTAGGGTTATTCCCATTGCCCAAGGTGGTAAATATAACAGGGTGGCAAAGTTGTGGGTGTAATTAAAGTGACTAGCTGAGACATGAGTTACATCATTAACTATGCCGCTCGCACCGGCCAACACAAAATTAGCGATACTGGCATAGAAGATTAAAATCAGTGCTTTGCCGGCAAGCGAGTGCCAAAGTTGGTTAAACTTGGGCCAAAATTCAATAACAAGCGCAATAATGGTGATGGTGGCACTTAACCAGCCCGATTGCAGAACAATCAGGCTGCTTAATGCTAAAAGATAGAGCTTTTGTGCGGTACTTAAGTTAAACCAAATGGCTTGTAATCGTTCAACCAACCTCGTTTTATGAGGCTGCCAGCTACGTTGCTGTTGTTGAAACTGTTTATTAGCGCGCCATTTTGCAATTTTTAAATACCTACGCACGCAATATCCTTTTTTATAGTAGTGGTTTTAAGTACCTTCCTGTGTGTGAACGCTCACACTCGGCAACGTCTTCAGGTGTACCAGAAATTAAAATTTCACCACCGCCAGAGCCACCTTCTGGGCCTAAGTCGACAATCCAGTCTGCGGTTTTGATTACATCAAGGTTATGCTCAATAACAACAATGGTATTACCGTGATCGCGTAAGCGGTGAAGTACTACTAATAATTGCTGAATATCAGCAAAGTGTAAACCCGTAGTTGGTTCATCAAGAATATATAAGGTTTTACCGGTATCACGTTTTGAAAGTTCGCGAGCCAGTTTCACACGCTGCGCTTCACCACCGGAGAGGGTAGTAGCAGCTTGACCTAAGCGAATATACGACAAGCCTACATCCATTAAGGTTTGCAGTTTACGTGCAATAGCCGGAATTTTATCAAAATAGTCACGGGCATCTTCTACGGTCATTTCGAGTACTTGGTGAATGTTTTTACCTTTGTACTGTACTTCGAGGGTTTCACGGTTGTAGCGCTGACCTTTACATACATCACAAGGTACATATACATCAGGTAAAAAGTGCATTTCTACCTTGATCACGCCATCACCTTGGCAAGCCTCACAACGACCACCTTTAACGTTAAAGCTAAAGCGACCGACCTTATAGCCACGCGAACGGGCTTCTTGAGTGCCTGCAAATAGCTCACGAATACCAGTAAAAATGCCGGTGTAAGTGGCAGGGTTTGAGCGCGGAGTACGGCCAATCGGGCTTTGGTCAATATCAATCACTTTATCAAAATGATCTAGGCCCTTGATTGACTTGTACGGAGCCGCTTCAGCGGTCGTTGCGCCATTTAACTCGGTATGAGCCAGTTTAAATAAAGTGTCGTTGATAAGCGTCGATTTACCTGAGCCTGATACGCCGGTGATACAGGTCATTAAGCCAAATGGAATACGTAAATCAACGTTCTTTAAGTTGTTACCTGTGGCACCAAATAGCTCAAGCCATTTGTCGGTAGTTTGATGACGAGACTCTGGTACTTCGATTTTCTTTTCGCCAGAGAGGTACTGACCTGTGATTGAATCTTTACTGGCTAGAATATCGTCATGGGTACCTTGTGCAATAACATGGCCGCCATGAACACCGGCACCTGGGCCGATATCGATAATATGGTCTGCAGCGCGAATAGCATCTTCGTCATGCTCAACCACAATGACCGTGTTGCCTAAATCGCGTAAGTGAATAAGGGTTTTTAGTAGGCGGTCGTTATCGCGTTGGTGCAAACCAATTGAAGGCTCATCCAGTACGTACATAACACCAACAAGACCTGCACCAATCTGACTTGCTAAACGAATACGCTGCGCTTCACCACCTGACAGGGTGTCGGCACTTCGCTCAAGTGATAAATAATTAAGGCCTACATTAATTAAGAAAGATAAACGGTCACGAATTTCTTTGAGGATTTTTTCGGCAATTTGGGCGCGCTGACCAGTTAGATTCAAACCATCAAAAAATGCCATGCTTTCACCAATACTCATTGTGGTGATAGCTGGCAGGTTTGTTTGGCCAATAAATACGTGGCGAGCTTCTTCACGAAGTCGCGAGCCATGACAGCTCGGACACGCTTGGCTTGTTTGGTATTTAGCAAGCTCTTCGCGAACTGAGTTTGACTCGGTTTCACGGTAGCGGCGATTCATATTATTTAAAACGCCTTCAAACTCATGGTTACGTGTAATTAAATCACCACGGTCGTTACGGTAATTAAAGGCAATTTTAGTTTTACCTGAACCTTCAAGAATCACCTTTTGCGCATCTTTACCAAGTTCTTGGAAAGGCACTTCTAGGTCAAACTTATAATGCTCTGCGACAGCTTGCAGCATTTGGAAGTAATAAAAGCTACGTTTGTCCCAGCCTTTGATTGCACCGCCCGATAAGCTTAGTTCAGGATTTTGCACAACACGGTTTGGATCAAAATACTGGCGCACACCTAAACCATCACAGCTTTGACACGCACCCGCTGGGTTATTGAACGAGAATAAACGTGGCTCAAGTTCACTCATGGCATAGCCACACGTTGGGCAGGCAAAATTAGCAGAAAACAGCATGTCTTCGCTGAGTGAGTCGTCCATAGCCGCTACATGAGCAATACCACCTGATAGCTCAAGGGCTGTTTCAAATGACTCTGCTAAACGCTGTTGTTGGCCATCTTTTACTTTAAAGCGGTCAACCACGACCTCGATAGTATGCTTTTTATGAAGCTCAAGAGTTGGTGGATCTGATAAGTCACATACTTCGCCATCGATACGGGCGCGAATAAAACCTTGGCTTGCGAGTTGCTCAAGCAGTTTAACGTGCTCACCTTTACGGTCTTTTACCACCGGTGCTAATAGCATTAGCTTGCTACCTTCTGGTAAGGCTAAAACCGTATCGACCATTTGGCTGATAGTTTGTGCGGCAAGTGGCAAGTCGTGAGTGGGGCAGCGAGGCTCACCTACACGGGCAAATAATAAACGAAGGTAATCGTAAATCTCGGTAATAGTACCGACCGTTGAACGCGGGTTATGTGACGTTGATTTCTGTTCGATAGAGATAGCTGGCGATAAACCTTCGATGTGATCAACATCGGGTTTTTCCATTAGCGATAAGAACTGTCTTGCATACGCTGACAGTGATTCAACATAACGACGTTGCCCTTCTGCATACAAAGTATCAAACGCTAAAGACGATTTCCCTGAACCAGATAGGCCAGTGATAACTATCAGCTTATCACGGGGAATGGTTAGGCTGATGTCTTTTAAATTGTGCGTACGGGCGCCTCGGACTTCAATGTTTTCCATGCTATCTCGTTTTATTACCTAATTATTTTTTCAGTATCTCATAATACGCGATAAGATTAATCCTTGATCAAAGAAAAAATCATCACTTACAGGTGATTATTTAGTTTTCGCTTGTGGTAGAATCCACGCTCAAATTTTAATAGACAGCAAGATCAGTAATTCATGACAGCATCTTCACTCAACTCTCGAGAAAAACGCGCTGCCGTTTCGTTGGCGAGCGTCTTTGCATTCCGTATGCTTGGCCTATTTATGCTGATGCCAGTATTGGCGATTTATGGTCAGCAATTAGAAGGGTTTTCGCCGCTTTGGATTGGCTTTGCTATTGGTGCTTATGGTTTAACGCAAGCCGTGCTGCAAATTCCTATGGGTTGGTTGTCTGATAAAATTGGTCGTAAAAAAGTGATTATTGGCGGCCTTTGTGTGTTTGCACTTGGTTCTGTTATTGCGGCAACCGCTGAGTCTGTGCAAATGGTTACGCTAGGGCGTGCACTACAAGGCATGGGGGCGATTGCCAGTGCCTTATTGGCGCTTGCTTCTGATTTAAGCCGTGATGAACAACGTCCGAAAGTTATGGCCGTGATTGGTATGTGTATTGGTATGAGCTTTGCCGTTGCTATGCTACTTGGGCCAATTGTTGCTGCATCGTGGGGAGTTGCGGGGGTATTTTGGCTTACCGCAGGACTGGCTATTTTAGGTATTTTAATTGTGTTGTTTTTGGTGCCTAATGCTGTCAATAAGGCGCCAAAAGGTGACACACTTGCTACGCTTGATGATATTAAGCAACTAATTAAACATCCACAATTAGCACGCCTTGATTTTGGCGTGATGCTGCTTCATCTTACATTAACTACCGTATTTGTAGCCTTGCCAGGCCAGCTTATAAAAGATGGCTTAGTTGCAGACCATCATTGGTATTTATATATCCCTGTGCTGTTTTTAGCGTTTTTCTTGATGGCACCAATGATGATTGTGGCGATCCGTAAAGAAAAAGAAAAACAAGCCTTTATTGGCTCAATCGCGCTGCTTGTTTTAAGTATGCTCGCGATGTCGTTATGGGTTGATTCGGTGATTGGCATCGGTATTTGTATGTTGGTTTACTTTATTGCTTTTAACTTTTTAGAAGCAACCATGCCTGCACTTGTTTCGCGTATTGCCCCTGCAAACCAGAAAGGTTCTGCGATGGGAGTATTTTCATCTACGCAGTTTTTTGGTGCCTTTTTAGGTGGTTTATTAGGGGGTTACGTTGCTCAAGCATTAAGTGCGCAAGCAGTGTTTGCGGCGGCGGCACTTGTTGGGGTAATATGGCTTATCCTTGCTTGGAATATGCAAGTCCCACCAAGAAGTAAAATAATTAGCTTAATGACTGAATTAAGTTCAGAGCAGCAGGCACAAGCGCTTGCTTCTCGTCTTGTTGCTTTACCGGGCGTAATTGAAGCAACGGTTGTCTGTGATGAAAATCGCAGCTATTTAAAGATTAATGATAAAGAATTTGACCTAGACCAAGCACGCAAAGTGGCTGGTTTAATCTAACGTTTTATAGGAGAAGTTCCATGGCACGCGGTGTGAACAAAGTTATCTTGGTTGGTAATTTAGGCCAAGATCCAGAAGTACGTTATATGCCTAATGGCAATGGCGTAGCGAATATCAGCATTGCTACGACAGATAGCTGGAAAGATAAAAACACAGGGCAAATGCAAGAGCGTACTGAATGGCACCGTGTCGTGTTATTTGGCAAACTAGCAGAAGTTGCTGGTGAGTACCTTCGTAAAGGTTCACAAGTGTACATTGAAGGTCGTTTACAAACGCGTAAATGGACTGACCAATCAGGCCAAGAAAAATACACTACAGAAATCGTGGTAGACATGGGCGGTCAAATGCAAATGTTAGGCGGTCGTGGTGAACAGCAAGGTGGAGGCTATCAAGGTGGTCAATCACAAGGCGGTTACCAAGGTGGTCAACAACAAGGTGGCGGTTACGGCGGTGGTGCACAGCAATCACAAAGCAATAATAGCTATGCTCCACAGCAACAGTCTGCGCCAGCACAGCAGCAACAGCGTCCACAACAGCAATCTGCACCACAACAACAAAGTAATAACCAATATGGTGGCGGTTATGGTCAGCAGCAAAGCAGCGCACCTCAACAAGGCGGTTTTGCTCCTAAGCCACAAAATGCACCACAAGGCGGCGCATCAAACCCAATGGAACCACCAATCGACTTTGATGACGATATCCCGTTCTAGACAAAGACAAAACTGTGTAATTAGTTTTTAAGAAGCCCTGCATTAGCGGGGCTTTTTTATGTGCGAAAGTTAATGCTTAATCTAAAAGCAAGTTGGTAGGCGGAATTGGCTATATTCAAAACCTGGTCTAAGTTTATAGAACCTTAATTCCACAACTTTATTATTAACTATGCAACTTTTAAGGAAGATAAGTTTTCAACAGGCGCTTGCAGCGGTTATCGCTTTTGCTTTGGTTGTGATGTTTGCAGCGTCTTATACTGTGATCAATGAGTCGCTTGTTAGAAAAAGCACAGTTGAGAAAGATGCCGTATATATACGTGAAGCTTTAATGATTGATGAGATAGCTCACGAAACGGCTGTTGAACGAGGCTTAACGGCAGGCCTAATTGGCTCTGGCTATAGTCAAAATAAAGAGCGTGTTGCACAGCAGCGTGTAGTGGTCGATAAAGCATTTGATCAATTTGCCCGTTACACTCAGCAGCATAAGGTTTCATCAACACTATTCAATGCGGTATTAGCAAAACATAAGAAAATCACTGAGCTGAGAGAAAGTGTCGACAAGAAGCAAGGTAAACAAGCGTTTGTGGTCTATTCTGATTCAAACAAGTTTATGCTCGATGTTGCCAACAGGCGAGTCTCACAGGTCAAGCAAAGTGAGGCAATCGCTTCTGGTCTTGCAATAGTCGAAATGTCTTTATTGAAGGAAAGGCTTGGGCAAGTGCGAGGTAAAGTGAATGGTGTCTTATCTTCAAAATCGATTTCTGAGAGTAATCAAGTCTTAGTCAGTAGCTATTTTCACAATATTGAAGAGACCTTGTTTTTGCTTTCTTTAACACTTACAGGTGATGCTGATAAAAAATGGCTAGCAGAATTGATCAACTCACAAACTTATCAAGATGTAAAAAGCATTGTTGAAAAGCTTAATCAAGAAAGTGGTGAGTTATCTTTAAGCTATCCAACACCAGCAGATTGGTTTGCTCAGTCCACTGAGTTAATAGGTAAGGTCCGTAAGCATATTCTAAATAAGCAGCAAGCTTTAGAGTCGCTGATTGAGCAAAGTCGTAGTAGTGCAAATACTACTGTTTATGTCACGAGTGGCTTTGCCATTATTCTTATAGGTTTGTTCTTTGCTTTTGGGTTATTCGTTATTAAGTCGCTGGCGAGAAAAGTAACTAGGGTTAGAGATGTGATTAGCACTATTGCTACCAGCCATGATTTAGCGGTGAGAATTAACGATAATTCGAGTGATGAAATTGGTGCAATCTCCAGAAGCGTTGATGAGCTCGTCGATGCGCTTACCGATTTAATTAGGCAAGTTCAGCAAGCTAATAACACCAGTGAATCCAGTGTTCGGTCATTAATCACATTTGCTAAAGAGCTATCTGAGCGTGTTGAAAATATTAATTCAACGACCGCAACATTGCATGACAACTTCACTAGGCTATATAGCCAGATAGAGCAAATAGCAGTATCTGCAGAAGAAAGCTCTAAAAACACCATAAAGGCGAATGATCTATCTGCAAGTACTAAACAAATTATTGGTAGGAATAAAGCAAGTATTAGCTCGTTGTCAGAGTTAATACAGCAAGCCCATGAACAATCAGATGCCCTAAGTGCTAAAACAAGCAGTATTCAATCTGTACTCGATACGATTTCGAGCATTGCAGAGCAAACGAATTTACTTGCATTGAATGCGGCAATAGAAGCTGCTCGGGCAGGGGAGCAAGGCCGAGGCTTTGCTGTTGTAGCCGATGAGGTTCGTGGTTTAGCCACACGTAGCCAAGACTCTACATCTGAAATATCTTCAGTACTTGATGATATAAAACAGCAGGTTCAGCAGTTGCAGGTGTATATGGAAAATACCTCTGACTCAACGCAAATGGTCAGTGATAATAGTGAACAAGCGTTATCGAATATAGATACGTTAACAGCGAATATTGCTGATGTGAGTAGCCAAACAAATACGGTATCCGATGCAATTGAATCGCAAAGTCAGCTTGCTGAAGAAGCGAGCAAAGCAAGCGAAAATATCACTTCAAACATGCATGATGTTCAAAACGAGTTAGCGTTACTTGAGAAGTTAATTACAGATTTAGAAAATGCACAGCAAAAAACATCCGATGCCCTAAATGTGTTTAAAGTTGATTAGTAACTGCGTTGATTTGGACAAACTTTAGCACTGCAAACTTTCTTACTACTCTTTAAGTAGCAGTTTGTCGGTTACAAAATAATTCTCATTAACTGTTTTTGCTAGGTGTTTAAAATTACAAAACTTTTGACAGCGCTGGTTCTAGGATATTTCTGATATTGCTTTAAATCGCCCTGCAGCCTTGTATTTATAGGGTTCTTGAACAACACTTTGTATATGTTTAAGCAACTAACCTGTGAAATGAAACGAGACTTAGCTTCACAAATAAAGCAACCGGTGGTCATCTATGTGGCGGCCGCTTTTTTGCTATTAGTTGTTTTTAATATTTTCTTAAGCGATGTGTTGCACGACAAAGTTCATCGCACCGGTACAGAGCTTGCCAAGCAAGTGTATGAGTTAAACCTCGACCCGATTGCCTCGCAAGATATTATTGCTACCTTAGTTAAGAGCCAGGGCTTCGCAATGAACGCCAGTGATGTACCACATAACTTTGCAAACTTTATCGACTTAGAGCAAGAAGTGTTTAGCTATAAAACGGTTAACTTGCGTTTATTTCATTGGCCTTCTTGGTTGGTCGAAAGTCACTTATTTATTTTCCTAAATTTAATATTGCTTGGCACTGGGTACTGGGGTTTCCGCTGGTGGAAAAAAATGTTCAAGCAATTAGCAATAGCAGAAAAACCGCTGAGCAAACCATTTGAACAATTAAACACCCAGGTTACAGCCAAGAAAGTTGCACCACCTAAACCTTTAGGTCATCAGGATTTAAATATTTTGTATGGTGTACCAACAAACTATAACCATTTGTTTGCGCTATTCTTTTGGAAGAACCCTTTCCCTGCTAACCTCGACGTTGATAATTACTTTAAGTTAGTTATAGCAAAAGGGTTTGGTGAACTTGTAAATCGCTCTGTTAAATTATTGCCATCGGGTGGTATTGCTGTGACCTTAAACAGTGTGCCTGCCACCGAAGTTGATAAATACACTAAGCGATTACATCAGGTTATTTATCAAGCTTGTTTAAATTATCGTAGTGACTTATCTCGCGCTGATATAAAAATTGGTGTGTGTAATTACCGCGCAGGGGCTGATCAGGCAGTGGTTTATCAGCTTACTAAATCAGCATTAGCACTGGCGAAACAAAGCGCTTGGCAGCACATTCATCGCTTACCCTTTGGTCATACGCAGTCAAGCATGCTCGCTGATAGTAAAGAACACCTATTTGAGTACATAAAGAAAAAACATTTTATGTTGTTTTTTCAGCCTTTGTTCGACTTACAAACAGGCGATATTTTACAGCATGAGGCGTTGATCCGTATTCGCCACAAGAGTTTAGGTTTGCTAGCGGCTCGGCATTTTATTCCTCACATGAGCAGTAAAAAAGATGTCTTGTTATTGGACCAAACTGTGATTTCTCAAGTGAAGAAAATGCTGCTGAACGAAACGGGCTCATTAACGGTGAGTATAAACTTACACGCAATGAACTGGTTTAATGACGAGTTTTGGCTGTGGTTTAAACAGCAAATGGAAGGGTTTAATAGCGCAGATAAACTGCAATTTGAACTAAGCGAAGATGATTATTTAAAACAGCATAAAAAGCTCAGTGCACAGTTTGAATGTTTAGAAAAACTTTCTGCAGGCATTGTTATTGATAATGTGCGTACTGCAGAGCACTTGGCAACGTATAAAGGCATCAAAAACGTATGCTGTATTAAGTTGGCTTTTGAGCTGATCCACAATATTGACACCAACACGCAGCAGCAAAGAATGGTTAAGCAAATAATTACTAAAGGTACTGAGCTAAACTTTCCTGTTTATGCAGTTGGAGTAGAAACACAGAACGAACTTGCGACCTTAAAAAACCTAGGTGTCATTGCTGCTCAAGGCTTTTACTTTGCTGAGCCATTACAAAAACTGGCGGATATTACGCCCTATAGTTAGTCAATGAGGCCTCGGTACTTGAGGCCATCTAACCCTTGTAGCCCACCAGTATGAACTGCAATGATATGCGTTCCTTGACTAAAGTAACCTTGCTCTATTAATTGCCAAACGGCATAGAGCATTTTGCCGCTGTAGATTGGTTCAAGCGGGATTGCGTGTTGCTCACTAAAGGTTTGACAAAATTGCCACAAGTCATCGCTAAACTTTCCGTAACCACCATCATGAAAGTAGCAAAGCAGCTGCCAGTTTTGTTGTTGATTTGCTTTATTACTTAGCTGCTTTATCTCATCAATTAAGTAGTGCGCTTGCTTCAGTACTGCGACACCTAACAGCTTTGTGTGTTGTGGTGCACCTTCGATTAAACCTGCCAGTGTGCCGCCACTACCAGTTGGGCAAACAATCACATCAGAGCTTGGTAGGCTTTGCGCTAATTCTTTACAGCCTAAAAGTGCGGCTGTGTTAGTGCCGCCTTCTGGCAATATGTAGGCATTCGGAAACTGCGCTTGTAACTGTGCTAAATACGTTTGGTCGTGCCTTAAGCGGTAGGTAATTCGATTTACTGGGTGTAAGCTCATACCGCATTGCTTTGCGTAGTTGAGTGTTGGATTTGCTTCGTCTAGCTCAGGGCCGCGAATAATACCGTGGGTTTTAAAGCCAAATAGTTTACCTGCAGTTGCCGTGGCATGAATATGATTTGAAAACGCGCCACCAAAAGTGAGTAGCTCAGATTTACCCTGTTGCTGCATAACATCTAAGTTAAACTTTAGCTTACGCCATTTGTTGCCACTAATTTGCGGATGAATAAGATCATCTCGCTTGATGCTCAACTGAATTTTACGTGCAGCTAATAAGGGGTGATGAATTGTTTGTACTGGTGATTCAAAAGAACTATTCACGGCATTAATTTTCGTAAAAAAACACGTCTTATTGTAGCAAAGTCGTCTTACAGATAGAAATTAGTCAATTAAACTCAAATGATTTTGTTATTTACTGGCATCAACTAAGGTAATAGATGTAAACTCAGATAATAATTGAACAAAGCTTGTGTTTTGCCTTGCAAGTACATAGCATAAGAGTTTAATTATAAAAAAATAATAATGACCAAATAATTGCCGCTTTTTGGGAATGGAATATATGCGAATTGCTCCTTTATCTCTGTTAATTTCAGTTAGTTTGCTAGCAACTAGTGCATTTGCACAAGATACTGCTACGGTAACTGGCATTGAATCAGAGATCAGTAAAAAACAAGCCGAATACGATAACTCGACCTTAATCCTCGAAAAACACCTAAAAGAAGAAAGTCAGTTACAAAAACAACTCGAATTATTGCGCGCCCGCTCAACTGAGCTAGATAAAGAAAAAAACCAAGCGCTAGATGCAATGAACGAGATGTACCGCCGACTTATTGATGACCCAACTCTTGATATCAGCAATGCGCAGTCGCGCTATCAAAAAGCTGTGGTTGATCACAAACAAAACAAAGATGATATTTCGATGCAATTGGCGGCAATTGCTTCACATAGAAAAGACATTGAGCAAATTCGTGTATCAAAGCACACCCAGTTAAACACCTTAGAAAGTTTAAAAGAGCAGTTAGCAACGGCACGTGTTGAGCGTTTACGTAACGAATTCACTCGTGAAGGCACATTAGAGGTTAATCACACGATTAACTGTAAGCGCACCGAAACACTTGCTGCCTGTGAACAACGTGGCCAACAAATGGGCTTACAAAAAGCCACTAAACGTTTTGTAGACCAAATTTTTGCTAACTTAACTGAAGAACGTTTAGTTGAGCCAAAACGTAACCTTGCCGGTGCACAAGTTAAGATTTTAAGTAGCCATGTCGTGAACAGCGCGTTCAGTGGTCAAGGTAACTACAACGTTAACTTAAGTGTGACGATGCGCGGTGATGTAAACAGCAGCCGTTTATGTAGCTTACTTAACTTAGATAATCGTTTTTGTGCTGACTATGGCACGCCACTGGCTGGTAACTTTCAGCCAAGCTACGGCACTACCTATTCAGATAGTCAGTTAACATTCAGTGACTCTCAGGATAATGGGCAGGTGGTATCGGTTTCACGTATGAGTGAGCAACCAGTAAGCGATTATTCTGTAAAAAAGCCAATAAAGGTTGAACCATTACCTGATCTAAAAAAATCTAAAATGGTTGAATTAACACTGCGTTCAAATGTTTATGACGACGAAGTGTTTATTGATGGTGTTAGCTATGGTGCAACTAGGTTAACGACATCATTACCAAAAGGTTTTCATGATATTGAAATTCGCAAACGTGGCTACAAAAGCTATAAAGCGCGAATTGATCTGCGTAAAGCACAAACCATTAATGCAAACCTAGTTAAAGTGCCAGAGCCTGTTGTTGCTGAAGTGACTGCGGCACCAGAGCAACCTGTAACAGCACCTGTTGCAAGTATTGTTAATAAAACCAGCTCTGCCAGCATTGTAGTTATTCCCGCTGGTAAATTTAAGATGGGTGACATTAACGGCAATGGGTTAGCGAATGAGCGCCCAGTGGTAGAAAAAACCATTGCTAATTCATTTGCAATGCAAAGCAAAGAAGTAAGCGTTGGTGAGTATGAGCAATTCGTTGCGAATACCGGCTATAAAACAGAAGCAGAAAAAGATCGCGGCTGTGCGTATTACTTAAATGGCGAACCAGTGTGGGAAGCAACCTTAAACTGGCGCAACCCAGGCTTTGATCAAGAAAGTGATTTTCCGGCGGTTTGTTTAACTTATAACGATGCCAAAGCATATGCAGATTGGTTGTCGGGTCAAACAGGTCAGCTATTTCGTTTACCAAACGAGGTTGAGTGGGAATACGCTGCACGTGCAGGTAAAGAAACTGAATACCCTTGGGGTAACGAAATTGGTAAGAATTTAGCGAACTGTGGCTGGTGTGGCAGCGAATGGTCAAACAAGAGCGCTGCACCAACAGGGTCGTTTTCTCCTAACGCATTTGGCCTATACGATACAGTAGGTAATGTGTGGGAATGGACAAACAAAAAGTCAGGGCAGTCTGATGTGGCTGTTCGAGGCGGTGCATGGAATTTTGCTCCTAGCCTAGCACGCGTATCAACGCGCTTAATCTTAGCGCCAGATTTTCGTGCAAACTATATCGGCTTCCGTTTAGTACGCGAACGATAAGAATTTAAAAAGGAAGCAATGGATGCTTCCTTTTTTAGCATTTTAATTAAAGCAGTTGCGCTTTTTCATGATTAGCATGATAGAGTGAGAGCAGCTAGTATAAGAACGAATTTTCAAAGGTCATCCAGCCTCATGTTTAAAAAACTCCGTGGTATTTTTTCAAACGATCTATCGATCGACTTGGGTACAGCCAATACCCTAATTTATGTAAAAGAAGAAGGTATCGTATTAAACGAGCCTTCAGTTGTTGCTATTCGTCAAGAGCGTGCTGGTGGCCCTAAGAGCGTAGCATCTGTAGGTACCGAAGCTAAGCAAATGTTAGGTCGTACTCCGGGTAACATTAAAGCAATTCGTCCAATGAAAGACGGCGTTATTGCTGATTTCTATGTGACTGAAAAAATGCTGCAACACTTCATCAAGCAAGTGCATAACAACAACTTTATGCGCCCAAGCCCACGTGTACTTATTTGTGTGCCTTGTGGTGCAACGCAAGTAGAAAAACGTGCTATTCGTGAGTCTGCAATGGGGGCAGGTGCTCGTGAAGTGTACCTAATCGAAGAGCCAATGGCTGCGGCAATCGGTGCAGGCCTACCAGTATCTGAAGCAACCGGTTCAATGGTTGTTGATATCGGTGGTGGTACAACTGAAGTTGCCATTATTTCATTAAATGGTGTGGTTTACTCTTCATCTGTACGCATTGGTGGTGACAAATTTGATGAGGCTATCATCAACTATGTACGTCGTAACTTCGGTAGCTTAATTGGTGAAGCGACAGCTGAAAACATTAAGCACCAAATTGGTTCTGCTTTCAAAACAGACGAGCCAATTGAAATTGAAGTACGTGGTCGTAACCTTGCTGAAGGTGTACCGCGTTCATTCACGCTTAACTCACACGAAATCTTAGAAGCACTGCAAGAACCATTAATGGGTATTGTGAGCGCGGTAATGGTTGCATTAGAGCAATCTCCACCAGAGCTTGCGTCTGATATCTCTGCTCACGGTATGGTATTAACCGGTGGTGGTGCATTATTAAAAGACTTAGACCGTTTATTAATGGAAGAAACTGGTATTCCAGTTGTGGTTGCTGATGATCCATTAACCTGTGTTGCACGTGGCGGCGGTAAGGCATTAGAAATGATTGATATGCACGGTGGTGACGTATTTAGTTACGATTAATGAAGTTACTTTTTGGTCGTACCATCTCTTTGCAACTGCGACTTTTTGTCGCAGTGCTTTTGAGTGTCGTGCTGATAGTGGGCGATCGCTACACTCAAGGTGGAACAACAATCCGCACCAGCCTAAACACTTTAGTTAGCCCACTTATTTATCTTGCCAACTTGCCCTATGAGTTATTTAGTATTGGCGCGAAAAACCTGCATACCCGCGAACAGCTATTAACCGAAAACGAAGCGTTAAAAAAGAAGCAATTACTACAAAGCGAACAACTACAACAACTGCAATTTTTATCTCGTGAAAACGATAAGTTACGCGCTTTACTCGGTTCATCGGCTAAGCAATCAAACCGTAAGATTATTGCACAAGTGCTCTCTGTTCACTCAAACCCGTATAGCCACCAAGTGGTTATTAACCGTGGTACAACGGATGGCCTAAGCGAAGGCCAAGCTGTGATTGACGAAATGGGTGTAGTAGGGCAAATCACTCAAGTGGGTTCAACTACCTCGCGCGTACTGCTGATGACCGATACAACCCATGCCACACCTGTGCGTATTTTACGTAACGATGTGCGTACCGTGGTTGAGGGGATTGGCAAAATCAACGTGGTAAAACTTTCGCATGTACCACATAGCCTTGATGTTCGCATTGGCGATATCTTGGTTACGTCAGGCCTTGGTGGCACCTTCCCAGAGGGATATCCGGTTGCAGTGGTGACCGAAATTAACCGTGATGAAGGGCGTCCTTTTGCGCAGGTTTATGCTGAGCCAATTGCGCAACTTGACCGTATTCGCTTATTGGTTGTGCTGTGGCGTAATCAGCAGGAGAGCATCAGCAATGAATAGTCGTCACTTTTTGCTGATTGCTATCAGTATCTTCTTTGCATTGGTAATGGCATTAATGCCGTTGCCGATTTCGTTTGAACCATACCGCCCAGACTGGGTGTTAATGGTATTAATGTATTGGTCGTTAGCGGTGCCACACCGTTTAAATATTGGCACAGCTTGGGTCGTTGGTTTATTAATAGACCTTGCATCAGGCTCGCCACTTGGTGTGAACTCACTGACTTACTCGGTGTGTATATTTATCACTGCGAGTAATTTCCAAAAAATTAGAAACTTTTCTTTATGGCAGCAAAGCATTTTAATTGCTTTGTTTTTAATGCTTTACCACCTCATGCAATTTTGGCTGAACCACTTTTTAATGGGCGTTTATTTTAGCCCGCATTATATGTGGCCAGTGCTAACCGGCATGCTTTGTTGGTGGTGGATATTCTTAATTTTGCGTAAATATCGCCGTCATTTCAGGATTAGATAATGCAAACCGCAATTTATTTGGCGTCTGCATCACCGCGCCGAAAAGAGTTGCTCAGCCAACTTGGCGTTGAGTTTTCTCAATTTAGCGTTGATGCAGATGAAAGCCAATTCCCAAACGAAGCCCCGCGCGACTATGTAGAGCGTCTTGCCAGACTCAAGGCGCAATCGGGCGTTGCAATGGGTTACACTGACCGCCCAGTACTTGGCAGCGATACCGTGGTTGTCATTGATGATACCGCACTTGGTAAGCCGCTAGACCAAGCTGATTTTACCGCCACCATGAAGCGCTTATCTGGCCGTACTCATCAAGTTATGACGGCTGTGGCAATTGCTGATAGTGAGCAAGTAAAAAGCTGCCTTGTTGTCACCGATGTTACATTTAAACCGCTCAGCGATGCTGAAATTGATGCTTACTGGCATAGTGGAGAGCCGCAAGATAAAGCCGGTGGTTATGGCATTCAAGGCTTAGGTGGTCGCTTTGTTAGTCACCTTTCGGGTAGCTATTTTGCGGTTGTCGGCTTACCTTTATATGAGACAGAGCAGTTATTAAACGAATTTTTAAGAGGGTAACATGAGCACCGAATTACTGATCAACGTTACACCGAGCGAAAGTCGCGTTGCGCTTATCGAAAATGGCGTACTGCAAGAAATCCAACTAGAGCGTATTGGCAACCTTGGGATTGTGGGCAATATTTACTTAGGTAAAATCAGCCGTGTATTACCGGGTATGCAGGCTGCGTTTGTCGATATTGGCTTAGAGAAAGCCGCCTTTTTACATGCATCAGACATTGTAAACAGTGCCTCAATTGTAGAAGGCGTTGATGAGCAGCCAATCAAAAAAGTACAAGATATTCGTGAGCTTGTGCGCCAAGGCCAACATATCATGGTGCAAGTGGTTAAAGACCCGCTAGGAACCAAGGGCGCGCGCTTAACAACTGATATCACTATTCCTTCTCGTTATTTAGTGTTTATGCCAGATGCAACACACGTAGGTGTAAGCCAGCGCATTGAAACCGAAGAAGAACGTTCGCGTTTAAAGAAAATTGTTGCCGAATATGGTGATGATGACGGCAGCTTTATTGTTCGTACCGCAGCAGAAGGGGCGTCGGAAGCTGAGCTACGTCACGATGCGGAATTCTTAAAAAAACTGTGGCAAAAAATCGTCACTAAGCGCAAAAAAACCAGTAAAGAAAGCATCTTGCATGAAGACTTAACACTGGCGTTTCGAACTCTACGTGACTACGTAGGTGAAGACATGGAGCGTATTCGTGTTGACTCAAAACTAACCTATCAAGAGCTTAAAGAATTTACAGAAGAATTTGTGCCGCTGTTATCGGGAGCATTAGAATACTACCCGGGTGAGCGACCTATTTTCGATTTATTCGATGTTGAAACCGAGATCCAAAAAGCGCTACATCGTAAAGTTGAGCTTAAATCGGGAGGTTATTTAATTATCGACCAAACCGAAGCGATGACAACCGTTGATGTAAATACCGGCGCGTTTGTTGGCCATCGTAACCTCGAAGAGACCATTTTTAATACTAATATCGAAGCGACCTCAGCAATTGCTCGTCAGCTACGTTTACGTAATTTAGGCGGCATCATTATCATCGACTTTATCGATATGGTTAGTGATGAGCACAAACGCCGAGTCTTGCATTCACTTGAGTCTGCGCTTGCAAAAGATCGTGCAAAAGCCAACATAAACGGCTTATCTGCACTAGGCTTAGTAGAGATGACCCGCAAACGGACCCGCGAAAGCTTAGAGCACATTCTTTGTGATGTGTGTCCTGCGTGTTCAGGGCGCGGCTCGCAAAAAACAGTAGAAACGGTTTGCTACGAAATCTTGCGTGAAATCGTTAGGGTAAACCGTGCTTATGCAGCTGATAAGTTTATGGTTTACGCAGCTCCTTCGGTAAGCGAAGCATTGATCAACGATGAGTATCACAACCTTGCTGAGCTGGAACTATTTATCGGTAAGCAAGTCAGTATTCAAACAGAGAGTTTATATAACCAAGAACAGTTTGATGTGGTAATGATGTAATGAAGGCAAAAACGGTCTGCTTTTATTGTTTACGTAAGTTATGGCAAGTATTTGCTATTACTCTCGTACTGCTGGCCGTTATTGTCTCTGTGGTAAAGTATTCACTGCCATACGCAAATGATTATAAAGATGACATTGAAGCGTTTTTGTATGAACGCTTTGATGTAAATTTAGCGATTGGCTCAATCTCAGCCAGTTGGCATGGCCAAGGTCCTGCCTTAGTCATCGAAGATATTTCCTTTGAAGATAACCAAACCTCGCCGATTGCACTCACCATTGATAAAGCAAGCCTTGAAGTTAATTTATGGGAGTCAGTAAAAACCCGTCAGCTTAAATCTAACTACTTTGTGATCAATGGTTTTCATGCTGATGTTGATTTACCCACTATGCTTGATTTGGGGAATAACCAGCAAACCAGCAACTTTGAGCAAAAAGAACTAATCGAAGGCTTATTCCTTGGTGAAACTGGTCACTTTGCGGTGCAAGACAGTAGCCTTAATTTTACCCTCAATGATGGTAAAGAGCGCAAGCTGATCCTCGAAAATATTGTCTGGCAAAATACCCCAGAGCAACATCAAGGCTCAGGCACGTTAGCCTTACCGGGAATTTCTGTTGGTAGTTTTGACGCCCGCATGGCGCTGAATGGTTCGACCCTCGAAACCATGGCTGGCGATATCTATGTGCAAGCAGCGAACGTTGATGTATCTAAGTGGCTGGCGCAATATATTAATACTGACAAGCAGCAGCTTACTTCAGACATCAATTTACAAACCTGGTTTAGTCTTGAAAAAGGCCTGATCAGCGATGTAAAAGTGCAGTGGCTACCGAGCTTTATCAATTGGCAACAAAACCAAGAAGCACACCAAATCAGTTTAAGCGAAGGTGGTTTTCATTTATTTCCTAAACAAAATGGCTGGCGCTTAAAAAGCACCGGGCTCACCTTTGAAAGTGACTTAAAACAATGGCCAACCTTACAGTTTGAAGCTCAACTTGGCGATAAAAGCCAAATTTGGTTAAAGCAATTTGATTTTGCATTACTGGCAAAGTTATCGCAGTTAAGTAATTTTGAAGTACTTGCCCCGTTTTTAGCCCGTCAACCCAATGGTCAGTTAAGTGATGCCTATCTTGAGTTGGGTCAGCAGGATAACTGGCAACTTTGGTTTCAGGGCGAACAAATCAATTGGCTGTCCCTGCAGGGCATTCCTGGCGGTCAGGCGATTCGTGTTGATGGCTTAATTAATCAATCAGCTGGGCGAATTCAGCTATATGGCGAGAACAATCAACTGCTAACAAACGGCAGCTTTAGCCAAGATATTGCCTACAATCAATTAAATGTAGAGCTCGACCTTCACCATTACGATGATGGCTGGCGCATTAGTAGCGATAATATCTGGCTTGATAACGACGAAGTGACTGTGGCTGCTGAGATGATGCTCAGCCTGACCGATGAACCGCGGTTAGATTTATATGCTGAAGCCTATGCCCCTGATGCCAAAGTCGCTGGGCATTATTTCCCGTTACCTGTAATGAGCGAAAAGCTGGTTAATTACCTTAATGACGCAATTAAGGGCGGTGAAGTCAATAAAGCTCAAGTGCTGTTTTCAGGGCCATTTAAAGGGTTCCCGTTTAAAGAGCAGCAAGGTCAATTTGAAGTGTTAGCGAATGTTGAAAACGCTAAATATAAGTTTTCACCAAGCTGGCCAGAAGTTGAAGATGCCAACGTCATTTTACATTTCGAAAATGAACGCATGGATATCTATAGCAAGTCGGGCAAACTGGTTAACCTCTCTCTAGGGGAGAGTGTTCATGTCAGTATTGCTGATTTAATGAATGCAGAAATCCTAAAAGTTGCCATTAATAAACGTGCTCATGGCGACAAGCTTAACCCGTTCTTTACGGCGACTCCGCTTGCTAAACCTTTGGCGAGTGTTTTTGAAGTTGTGCAACCACAAGGCGAAGCGACGGCCGATATTGAGTTGTTGGTTAATTTACGTTCGGGTCATGTTGATGCGATTGGTGAAGTTGAATTAGCTAATATTCCGGTTTACCTTGCACAACCAGGTATCACGCTTAATCACATGACCGGTATTGTTAAGTTTAATAACGATAAAATCGACTTAAAAAATGCCAAAGCAGATTGGATGGGCATGCCACTCACAGCAAACTACAACAGTGAAAATGTGGCTGACACCTATCGCGCTGAAATTGAGGTAAAGCTGGGCCTTGAAGCTGAGCCTTTAATTGAACAAGCTCATGGTTTACTGGCCGGTTACTTAAGCGGTCAAAGTGATGTTGATATTAATGTGTCGCTTAACTTTTTACCAAATGACTTTAATTACCGCGCTGATGTGAGTGGTAATTTAATCGGTGTGACCAGCAAGCTGCCTGCACCTTATAACAAAAGCGCAGAGCAGAAATGGCCATTAACCGCAGTGGTACAGGGCGACCGTATTTCTAACTTGATCACCGCTAATGTTGATGAGCAGTTATTCTTTAATGCGATCTTAGATAACGGTGAAAAGAAATTTAGTAATGCCCATTTAATTTTAGGTGCGCAAGATTTAGGGCTTAATCGTGAAGGTTTTGCGGTATCTATCGATTTACCAAAAACCGAAATAGTGCCTTGGTTTGGCTTAATTGATCAAATTATTGCGCTAACCAAAGTTAAGTCTGATACACCAAGTGTGATGCCTGCGTTCAATAACGTAACGGGTAAATTTAACAAACTGGCACTACACAATATCGACTTTAATGATTTTGAATTTCGCTTAGCACCAAAGCAATCAGATTTAGAGCTAAAGCTAAATGCCAAAGAATTACGTGCCGACGCGCTTATTCCAACCGGTGAAACGCGCAGACCAATTCAAATTTTTACAGACTACCTGCGTATTAATTTTAACGAAGCCACAGAGCAAACAGAGCAAGACGCTGAACCAGAAGATTTAAGCTGGTTAACCCGAGTCCCAGCCATCGAGTTTAACTGTGAAGATTGTAAAGTGGCTGAGTATCAGCTTGATAAAATTAAAAGCAGCTTAGTTGGGGAGAACGATAAACTCTTGTTTACTGAGCTGGTCATCGACAAAGGTGACCACGTATTACGTGGTAAAGGACAATTTGCTGATGGGCAAACACGCTTTAGTGGTAACTTACAAAGTGACGATATTGGCGAGTTATTTGATGAGTTTGATATCACCACCACAGTAAAAGATTCAGATGCCAATATTAAGTTTGATCTTGCATGGCAAGGCGCACCTTATAGCTTTGATGTACCAAGTTTAGCTGGTGAATTAGATTGGCGTTTAGGTGAAGGGCACCTTGCTGAAATCAGTGATGGTGGTGCGCGAGTATTCTCTTTACTGAGTTTAGATTCGTTAGTGCGTAAGCTGAAACTCGATTTTAGAGATGTATTCTCGAAAGGCTTTTTCTATAACAGTATGCAAGGCACCATGCAGCTAGAAAAGGGCATAGCTTACACTCAAGATACCAAGCTTGATGGTGTGCCTGCCGATCTAACGATTAAAGGCCATACAAACTTAAACACCTTTGAAATTGATTACGACCTAGCGGTTGCGCCGCAGGTGACGTCGAGTATTCCAGTGATTGTGGCATGGATGGTAAACCCGGTAAGTGGTCTTGCAGCGCTGGCAATCGATAAAGTGATTCATTCGGCGCGGGTGATCTCAGAGATCAACTTTAAAGTTACAGGTAGTATGAACGATCCTGTCGTTGAAGAAGTAGATCGTAAGAGCCGTGAAGTGACGTTACCGCAAGCCGCGCAAAGTCAGCCGCAGTCGTCGACGCAACTAAAATTAAAAGATGCCGCATCTTCAGCGAGTTTAGATAACAATGAAGGCTAATCCTCCACCACAGGTTGTTGCTGTGCAAATGTGCTCAAGCATGAATGCTGAGCAAAACCTCGCTTTTTTAGCACAGACATTATCAACGCTTCCTGCAACTCGACCATTGCTAGTGTGTTTACCCGAAAGCTTTTTGATCTTTAGTAAGCAAAGCCAAGCAAGTTATGAATTAGGTCTGCAAAGTGAGTCATATAAAGCGAAGCTTGCTGATTTATGTAAGCAACATGATATTTGGTTAGCTGCTGGAACCCTGCCTGTTTCACAGCAAAATGGTAAGTATTTAGCCGCCTCGTTTTTATTTAACAACCAAGGCGATGTGGTTGCGCAGTACAATAAAATTCACTTATTTGATGTGGATGTTGCCGACACTACGCGCAGTTACCGAGAGTCTGATGCGACGCAAGCAGGCAACGATATTGTGGTGGTCGACTCGCCATTTGGTAAAATTGGCTTAGCAGTATGTTATGATCTACGTTTTAGTGGCTTATTCACCGCCATGCAGCGTCAAGGGGCTGAGCTTATTTTAGTGCCCAGTGCCTTTACCACAGTTACCGGTGCTGCTCATTGGCATATTTTATTAGCTGCACGTGCAATCGAAACACAATGTTATGTGGTTGCCGCAGCGCAGTGGGGCGAGCACGAGAATGGCCGCCATACTTATGGCCACAGCATTATTATTTCACCATGGGGAGAAACGCTCAGTGAGCTTGCCTCTGGTACCGGGTTTATCAGCCATGAGCTTGATTTAAACCGCTTGAATACAATTCGCCAAGACATGCCTGTGCAGTCTCAGCAACGATTTAGAGAGCATTTATTATGAACACGGTTGAACAGCATTTATTACATGACAGCCAACTTACGAGAGAAGAATTAGAAAAAACGCTCGCTTTTATTCATCAACATCAAGTTGATTATGCCGACCTGTATTTTCAATCGAGCCACCACGAATCTTGGGTGCTTGAAGATGGCTTAGTGAAAGAAGGCTCATACAACGTTGAGCGTGGTGTGGGTGTGCGTGCTGTTAGCGGTGAAAAAACCGGTTTTTCATACTCAGATGCGATTAACCTTGAAGCGTTAAACAAAGCAGCAACGGCAGCGCGCAGCATTGCTAATGCAGGCGAAAACAAAACGATTCAAGTATTCAGTGATGTTGCTGCTAAAGAGCAGTATGCACCGCATCAACCAATTCAAAGCATGAGCAACGATGACAAAGTAAGCCTGCTACGCGAACTTGAAAACTATATTCGTCAATTAGCACCGGATGCTGAGCAAGTGATCAGCTCAATGTCGGCGGTTTATGAAGAAGTATTAATTGCTGCAAGTGATGGCACCTTTGCCACCGATATTCGCCCGCTTATTCGCTTAAACTGTTCTGTCTTACTTGAGAAAAACGGTCGCCGTGAGCGCGGTGGTGCAGGGGGCGGTGCGCGTTTAGATTATGGCTATTTTAAAGAATTAGTCGATGGCAAACCGCGTTGGATGGAATACGCCGAAGAAGCTGTTCGCCAAGCAAAAGTAAACCTAGAAGCAATCGATGCACCTGCGGGTAGCATGGAAGTCGTACTAGGTGCAGGTTGGCCGGGTGTGTTACTACACGAAGCGGTAGGCCATGGCCTAGAAGGTGACTTTAACCGTAAAGGCGCATCGGCGTTTAGCGGTAAAGTAGGTCAAAAGGTGGCATCTGAGCTGTGTACAGTCGTGGATGATGGCACCATTGCTGATCGCCGTGGTTCATTGAACGTGGATGACGAAGGGACACCAGCTGCGTATAACGTGCTTATTGAAAACGGTATTTTAAAGGGCTACATGCAAGATAAGCTAAATGCCCGTTTGATGGGTGTTAACCCTACTGGTAATGCGCGCCGCGAATCCTACGCTCATTTACCTATGCCACGTATGACCAACACCTATATGCTAGGTGGCGAGCACAGCCAAGCCGATATCATCAGCTCGGTAAAAAAAGGTATCTTCGCGCCTAATTTTGGTGGCGGCCAAGTGGATATTACGTCAGGTAAGTTTGTATTTAGTGCCTCTGAAGCCTACTTAATTGAAAACGGTAAAATCACACAACCTATCAAAGGTGCAACACTGATTGGCAATGGCCCAGAAGTGATGCAGCAAATTTCGATGGTAGGTAATGACTTAGCCCTTGATAAAGGCGTTGGCGTATGTGGTAAAGATGGCCAAAGCGTACCTGTTGGTGTGGGTCAGCCAAGCCTTAAAATTGATAACTTAACTGTGGGTGGTACGGCTTAATAATCCTCACTAATAGTTAAAATGAACGCGAGGGTAATCCCTCGCGTTTTTGTATTAGCTAAATAGCATCCATATACCTGCGGCAATCATAAATAAGTTTTCACTCAGAGAGATAAAGCCGAGCGGCACATTACTGTCGCCACCAACACAGGCGCATTTCAGCTCTCGTTTATCGATATACACAGCCTTAATAACCGATACCGCACCTATACCACCAATAAATAATGAAAATGGTGCAACAGCTAAGGCGGGTAATTTAGCCACCATACCTATCGCTACATACGCCTCGATAAATGGATAAACATAGGCGTAGGGCACGACACGCATGGCCAATAGGTCATAGGTAATAAATGAGTTAGAAAAGCTGAATAAATCTTGCAGCTTTTGTATCGCTAATACCGCCATTGATAATGCAACGAACAGCATTAGGTTCTGCATGGAAAATAAAGTCTCACCGCTGGCATAAGTAAAACCACAGCTTAGTAGCATGGCCATTGCAAAAATCGCTAAAACAGGCGTGTAACTGGTGCCTTGTTGGCCAGCCTCAGGCAGATTAAAAAAGTCGCGCAAATCATCGTAACCACCAATGCGTTTATCATTGATAAAGGTTTGTGGTGTGGTTTTTACATCATGCTGCTGTTTGAATTCGTCAGTTTGCTCACGGCTGGTTAAATGACGATCATCAACATCGTAGCCATGACGCTCTAATAAATCTTTTGATTTTAAACCGAATGGGCAAATATGCTCATCGGTCACCATGCGATATAAAATTGCAGACTTAGACACAGTGCCTCCTTGTAAAAATGCCTTGAGTACTGCGTAAAAGTTGCTTAATTACACAGTAAACAAGGACAAATTCTTGCTATAACTGGTTACTTTATTAACAGTTACAAGGTTTGTGCCAGCTTTAAGCATAAAAAAACCTTGTGGCAGTACCACAAGGTTTTAAAATAGACTCGCAACTCGCAACTCGCAACTCGCAACTCGCAACTCGCAACTCGCAAAGCTAGTTTATCTCATTGTTACAAACTCTTCAGAGCCAGTTGGGTGAATTGCCACAACAGCATCAAAGTCTGCTTTGGTTGCGCCCATCTTCATTGCAACAGCAAAGCCTTGGATCATTTCATCAACGGTAAAGCCAATACCGTGTAAGCCAACAACTTTTTCGTCTTCGCCAGCACACACTAGCATCATGTTACATGCTTGACGGTGCTGAGTAACCGCTGTGTACATTGCTGCAAAGCTTGATTTATATACTTTAACGTTATCGCTGCCGTATTGATCAATTGCTTGCTGCTCTGTTAAACCAATTGTGCCGATTGGTGGATGGCTGAATACCACTGTAGGTACTAGCTCGTAATCCATTTTTAAATCATCAGGTAATTCTTTATTGAATAAACGCTCTGATAGAGTACGACCCGCTTTAACGGCTACTGGCGTAAGTTCAATACCGTTTTCGATGATATCGCCAACTGCGTATACGTTTTCAGCTGTGGTGTTTTGGAATTCGTCTACTTTAACGTAACCGCCTTCAGTTACTTCAACACCTGCCGCAGCAAGGTTGATCTTGTCAGTTGTAGGTGTACGGCCAATTGCCCAAATAACTTCATCAACGTTTTGGCTGTGACCATTTTCAAAGTGAATTGTTAAGCTACCATCGCTTTCTTTAACCACTTCTTTTGGTGTGCACTCAGTGTGAAGAGTCGGGCCTTCTTTTGCCATAATATCGACAAGCGTATCAACAATGTATGGGTCAAAAGTACGTAGTGGTTTGTTTTTACGAACAAACAGGTGTGTTTCTGTACCAAGGCTATGAAGTACACCGGCGATTTCAACGGCAATGTAACCAGCACCAACCACAGCAACACGCTTAGGCTGTGCGTCTAGCTCAAAGAAGCCATTTGAATCAATACCAAGCTCAGCGCCTGGGATGTTAGGAATAGTAGGGCGACCACCAACAGCAACAAGGATATGGTCTGCTGTGTATAGCTCACCGTTTACTTCAACTGTTTTGTTATCAACAAACTTAGCAAAGCCATTGATTACAGTTACACCATTGCTAGATAAGTACTTGTTGTAACCTTGGTGAATACGGCCAATGTAAGCTTCGCGGCTTTCAACTAATTTAGCCCAGCTGAAGCTTTTTAATTCAACATCAAAGCCGTAGTCAGGTGCATATGCGTTAATTGCTTCAGCGATTTGTGCGCCGTGCCACATTACTTTCTTTGGAACACAACCCACGTTTACACAGGTGCCACCCATGTGTTTTGCTTCAATAAGAGCGACTTTTGCGCCACGCATTGCTGCACGGTTTGCAGAGGCAATACCGCCACTACCACCACCAATTGCAATGTAATCAAAATGCTGAGCCATAGTTTGTCCTCAAAAATAGATAATTCTTTATTAATTAATCGATTTAGTAATAAGTTGATAATAGCATAATAAAGACCAAGGTTAAGCCCCTTGTATTTCATCAATTCGCCCCAACTTCAAAATCATCTTCGCATAAAATTTGAGAACGAAAATGACAATTGCAGAAAATAACCCACTCATTGGTTTAGAAGGGCTTCCGCCGTTTTCTAAAATTAAACCAGCACACGTAGTGCCAGCATTAAAAGCAGCGATTGCTGAGTGTCGTACCAAAATAGATGAGGTACTGGCAACTAAATCATACACATGGAATGATTTGGTGCTTCCGCTTGAAGAAGCTGATGACAAGTTATCACGCTTATTTTCACCGGTATCACATATGAATTCTGTCGTTAATAACGACGAGCTACGTGAAGCCTATGAGCAATGTTTGCCGTTGTTATCTGAGTATTCAACGTTTGTTGGTCAGCATCAAGGTTTATACGATGCTTACAACGAGCTTCACAACAGTGACGAATTTAAAACACTAACGATTGCCCAGCAAAAAACCATTACTAATGCACTGCGTGATTTTGAGCTCTCAGGTATTGCTTTAAAGCCTGAGCAACAAAAGCGTTATGGCGAAATCAGTGCGCGTTTATCTGAGCTGGCCTCTAAGTTTGGTAATAATGTAATGGATGCCACACTCGCTTGGCAAAAGCATATTACTGATGAAAGCGAACTGGCTGGCTTACCAGAGTCTGCGTTAGCCCTTGGTGCAGATACAGCTAAAAGCAAAGAGCTAGATGGTTGGGTGTTTACGTTAGATTTTCCATCTTACTTACCAATCATGACTTATGCTGATAACCGCGAGTTACGTGAAGAGTTTTACACTGCGTTTGTGACCCGTGCCTCTGATCAAGGCCCTAATGCCGGTGAATTTGATAACTCTGCCATTATGAGCGAAGAGCTTGCACTGCGTCATGAGCTTGCCGAGTTACTTGGCTTTAGCAGCTACGCTGACATGTCACTGGCAACTAAAATGGCAGAAACGCCTGAGCAAGTTTTCTCATTCTTAGAAGATTTAGCGGCTAAGTCTAAACCGCAAGCTGAGCAAGAGCTTGCTGAGCTAACAGCTTATGCAAAAGACAAGCACGGTGTGACGGAACTTGCTGCATGGGACTACGCTTACTACGGCGAAAAACTTAAGCAAGAAAAGTACGCGATTTCTGATGAAGTACTGCGCCCATATTTCCCTGCCAATAAAGTTTTAAGTGGCTTATTCACTACAGTTAATCGTTTATTTGGTATTAGTGTTAAAGAAGTCACAGAGTTTGATACTTACCACCCTGATGTACGTTTTTTCGAAATTTACGATAGTAGCAATACCTTACGTGGTCGTTTTTATCTAGATTTATACGCCCGTGATCGCAAGCGTGGCGGCGCGTGGA
Organism: Pseudoalteromonas sp. P1-26; assembly: GCF_001401795.1. Lineage (NCBI taxonomy): Bacteria > Pseudomonadati > Pseudomonadota > Gammaproteobacteria > Alteromonadales > Pseudoalteromonadaceae > Pseudoalteromonas > Pseudoalteromonas sp. P1-26. The sequence goes on from NZ_LKDX01000015.1 coordinate 77,349, forward strand.
TGGATGACTGCATGGGTCGTAAAGTACGTGCTAACGGCGAATTACAAACCCCCGTTGCGTACTTAGTGTGTAACTTTAATAAAGCTGTGGGTGATAAGCCTGCTTTGTTTACGCATAACGAAGTGACTACTTTATTCCATGAGTTTGGTCATGGTATTCACCATATGTTGACACAAGTTGATGCTGCGCCAGTTGCAGGTATTAACGGTGTTGCATGGGATGCGGTTGAGTTACCAAGTCAGTTCCTTGAAAACTGGTGCTACGAAGAAGAAGCCTTAAGCTTTATTTCGGGCCATTACGAAACAGATGAGCCGTTACCAAAAGAGTTATTAGATAAACTCCTAGCTGCGAAGAACTTTCAATCAGGTATGCAAATGCTGCGTCAGCTTGAGTTCTCGCTGTTTGACTTTACTATTCACCATACTTACAAAGCGGGTGAGCCATGTAACATTCAAGCAACACTTGACGAGGTGCGCAGTAAAACGGCCGTTGTTAAAGCGCCAGCATTTAACCGCTTTCAACATGGCTTTAGCCATATTTTTGCAGGCGGTTACAGCGCAGGTTATTACTCTTACAAGTGGGCTGAAGTACTTTCGGCTGATGCGTTTTCTAAATTTGAAGAAGAAGGCATCTTTAACCCAGCAACGGGCGAAGCGTTCTTAAAGAACATTTTAGAAAAAGGTGGCAGTGAAGAGCCAATGGAGCTATTTAAAAAGTTCCGTGGACGCGAACCACAAGTTGATGCACTACTTAGGCACAGCGGCATTGCTGCATAATAAAGTTTGTTGATCTAAAGCGCCGTAAGGCGCTTTTTTTATTAATATTTCTTCGCAAAATCACGCTCTCGTACTATCCTTCTTAAAAAAGAGTTTATAGGAATTAAGCATGTCAAAACTTGTATTAGCCATTGATGATGATAAATATATCCATCATGTGATTGAGGAATCGCTATCGGGCTTTTGCACACTGATCCATGCTAAAAATGGCGACGAAGGATTAAGACAGGCGTTAAAGTACAACCCTGATATCATCTTACTAGATATCGAAATGCCGGGTAAAACGGGCTTTGAGGTATGTAACGAATTAAAAGCTAACCCGCAAACAAAAGACACGCCTGTGATGTTTTTATCGGGTAAAGCTGACCTACCAGACCGTGTAAAAGGTTATAACGCAGGTGCTGCTGACTACATTGTAAAACCATTTAATGCTGAAGAACTCATGGCACGTATTCGCGTGTTATATCAATATCGTCAGCACTCTAAAAAGCTTAAAAGTGATGTAGAGCGAGCGCAAATCACTGCCGAAATCGCGATGACAGACTCAGGTGATATGGGTCGCATTATGCGTTACGTTGGGCAAAGCTATCATGCACACGATATCAAAGCGTTATCTGAGCATATGTTTGAGTTTTTTAATCCGATGGAGCTCGATGTCGTACTGGCGTTTTGGTATCAAGATGTTGGCGTATTTTGTAGTGCTGAGGGTGGGGTGTGTCCACTTGAGCAAGAGCTACTCGAAAAACACCGTGATGCAAATCGCTTTGTTGATTTTAGCCATCGCACTATTATTAATTACCCTAAAGTGTCGATGCTGATCAAAAACATGCCACTAGATGATGCCCAGCTTTATGGCCGTTATAAAGATCTATTCCCGCATATTCTTGAAGTGACTAACGCCAAAGTACAAGATATGGAAAACAATGAGCGGGCACTGACTCAGGCGCAGCAAATTGGTAACTCGTTTAATGAGCTATCTGATCAAATGTACCAAAACAGTGATTCGCGCGAACATGCTGTAGAGAAATTTGCCGCCCAACTTGATGAGCTAAATAAGTCTATTGAGCAAAGTGGTTTATCGGGAAGCGACGAAGTCGCATTTCACTTGCAGCAATTAAAGCAAACTCAGCTGATTTTTACCTCACTCAATGAAGACTTATCGTTTATAAAGTTTCAGCTAAAGCACATTATCGAATCGCGTAGTGAGCTTTTAGCTAGCTTACAAAAAATGGCTGAGCCGAGTGAGACCGAAGATGTGACCTCACAAACGGATATCGAGCTATTTTAAGCCATGCTATACTGGCGGCGAATAATATAGCTCGGAGTTTTGCGTGGTAATTCATTGTCCTTTTAAAGAAATGCGTCCTTATTTAGATGCGATTGAACAGCGTTTTGGTTTGGCTAAGTGGGCTGAGCAAAATGCTGGCTTTTCGCTTCATTATGACGATCAAGGCTTGAGCTTGAAAAAAAAGGACGAGCCAAAGCTTGGTGCTATCCATGTTGATTTTGTAACTGGTGCTGCAGCTCATCGACGCAAGTTTGGTGGTGGTAAAGGGCAGGCAATAGCTAAGGCTGTAGGGTTAAACAAAGGTGCCACGCCAGTGGTGCTTGATGCCACTGCAGGCCTTGGCCGCGATGGCTTTGTACTGGCATCACTAGGCTGTAAAGTGATTTTGCATGAACGCCACCCTGTAGTTGCTGCGTTATTATTTGACGGCCTAGAACGCGCCTATAACGATGCAGAAATCGGCCCTTGGATGAAAGAAAACATGAGCCTAGTGTTTGGCTCAAGCCATACTTTACTGGCGCAGTGTAGTGATACTCCTGATGTTGTGTACTTAGATCCTATGTTTCCTCATCGTGAAAAATCAGCCCTAGTTAAAAAAGAAATGCGAGTATTCCAAGAGCTTGTTGGCGGAGATAGCGATGCCGATGATCTATTAGAATTTGCTTATCCGCTTGCTAGTAAGCGAGTCGTTGTAAAGCGCCCTGACTACGCCCCATTTCTAAATGACAAACCCCCGAGTATGCAAATCAAAACCAAGAAGAACCGCTTTGATGTATACGTAAAAGCTGCAATGGTCTGATACCATCCGCAATATTAAGCGAATTGGTATTTATTTAACCCTTTTGGGTTAGTTGCTATCGCTTTTACCTGTTATTTTTTATGGTTTACATCAAATTGTCATAAAAGGTTAATATTCTACGCGCGTAACGTTACTTGGGAATATCGTTTATGCGCGTGTCATCATTTACTCGGCTATTGGCCGTTTTACTCACACTCGCCAGTATCTTACTGGCAGCCACCCTGTTCTGGGCTAGTCAAACCTTACTCGGCTTAGAGCAGCAAGATAACGCTTATAATAAGCTGAAAAACACCATCATTATTGATTTAAAAAGTTACCTTGATGATTATTTAGAGCAAGGTGACAGCCAACACTTAAATAAAGCCTCAACGCTGATAAGTGATGTTAAAAAGCAGCATTTAGCTGAGCTACCAAATGATTTAGCGGGTCAACTAAATAGCCAACTGACAGCCCTCGATAAAGACATTAACGGTAAGTATCGCGCTTTAGGTAAGCTATCGGGTAACGAAATGGCACTGCTCGATAACTCGTTAAGACAAATGGCAGGCTCTGCCTCATCATTAATTGGCTATGCAAGTAAAGCCGAGCCGCAAACAGCGCTTGCGCTTGAATATTATCAACTTGCTGCTGACTACTACAGCGAAGTGACATCACTTGCTTTATATACTTACAAGTTAGTGATCAACTTTGATCAAGACACTAAAAACAGCCTTAATCAAAGTGTTGAAAACTTAAATGCCCTTGCTACTAAAATCGACAGACTCGAAAACCTAGGTGTAATGAGTGAAGTGGATGAAGACGCTTTATTTTTTGGTGAAGAAGCAGAAGATTTAGCCGGTGATATTAAAGCTGAGTTAACAAGCTGGCCTAAACGTTTCCCTCGTGATTTAGCATCAACACTTGAGCAAGCTGAGCAACGACAAACTGGCATGCAAGCACTGCGTAAACAAATCGGCGCGCTTTCAGCAACGGTACTTGGTGCAGAGCAAAAACTAAAAGATGAACAAAGCGAGCTTAAGCAACAAGTGTTTATCGTGTTTTGTGTAGCCATTGGCATGCTGGTGGTTTTAGCGGCGGGGGTGTATTTCGTACAGCGTAACCAAGTGCTTAACCCTTTGCGCCAATTGCGTGATGGCTTTGCCTTCTTGATTGAAAGTAATGAGCTTAAAAACATTGAGAGTAAAAACCCGAAAACCGAAGTTGGTGAAATTGCTCATTACTTTAATCAATTGATTGAACGCCAGCGTGGTGAGGCAGAAGAGCGAGCACAAATGCTTAAGGTTATTAATGACTTTATGCTAGAGATGAGCGAGCACTTACATACCATTGCTCAGCAAACGGATGCCAGCCACTCTCAGGTTGAACAAAACCAAGGTTTACTTACTGATATTCAACACATTGGTGAGCAGGTCAATAACATTAATGGTCAAGTTGCTGATAACGCCAAACAAACCTTTGGTGCGATGGAGCAGAGCTTAGGCTTTGCCGACAGCATGTTAACCGCAAGCTCTCGCACTGAAGAGCGCGTTGAGCAAGGTCTAGCTAGCTTAAAAGAGCTATTAAAAGGCGTTGATGATGTTGGCCAAGTTATTGAGGTGATCAAAAACATTGCTGAGCAAACAAATCTACTGGCATTGAATGCGGCTATTGAATCAGCGCGGGCAGGTGAGCATGGTCGAGGCTTTGCGGTTGTCGCCGACGAAGTACGAAAGCTTGCCAGACAAACACAAGGCTCGCTTGATGATATCAACAATCAGCTAAACCGCCTAAGTGAAAACTCAACCATGGTATCAGAGCAAATTAGTGCACTGGCTACCGATGCCGAGCTACAAACACAAAATGCTCAAGAGCTTAAACGTAATTCAGAAGGCGTTGCCGATAACGCGCAAGATGCTAACAAGGTAGCGTTTGATGCTATGGAGCTTGCTAAACAGCAAAATGCCTTACTCGAAAACTTTAGCCAATCAATGCAGAGCATGAAAGGGCAGGTAAGTGAGTCAAACTCACTGGTTAGTGATATTCAGCACCGCCTACAAGAGCAAATGCACACCATTAAAACCAGCTTAGGTTTATAACTCTTCAAGGGGCGAGCAATGGTTTGCATTGTTTGCCCTTAAATCATGCGGTATTCAATTTTTTGGGTATATACTCTGTACTCTTATTTTCTTTCAAGGAATCACGATGATCGAACAAGGCCAAACTTTACCAACAACAAACCTAACAGAACTAACGAGCGAAGGAATGCAAACGCATTCAACAGAGGCATTATTTGCAGATAAAAAAGTGGTGCTATTTGCGGTGCCTGGTGCATTTACGCCAACCTGTTCAAACGCTCACCTACCTGAGTTTATTACGCTAGCCGATAAAATTACCGCTAAAGGCGTTGATGTAATTTACTGCGTATCGGTGAACGATGCATTTGTAATGAAAGCATGGGGTGAAGCTCATAACGCTGAGCATATTCGTATGTTAGCTGATGGTGATGCAAGCTTTACTAAAGCACTTGGTCTAGATAAAGACACTGCGAGTTTTGGTGGAATCCGTTCAAAGCGTTATGCGATGATCGTTGAAAACCAAACGGTAACAGGGCTTTTTGTTGAACAAGACAAAGAGTTTGTAGTAAGCCGCGCTGAAGCTGTGCTTGAAAAGCTTTAAGAGCAATTCGTTTTATTGATATAAGTACAAAAAAGCCGGACGTAAGTCCGGCTGAAAAGTCCCAGGGGGATACTGGGGAGATCAACTATTAAGGTTGATACTGTGCATCCAATGTTACACCAGAGAAAGTACGGTAAGCATTTAAGCTTAAGTGCCACGTACCTGCTTGTGGATTACTGAATGTACATGTTTCTGCGTTACCGTTTTTGTACGGACGACAGTCATAGCTAGATGACGTTGGTTGGCTACCAAACTTAACGAATAAGTCAGCATCACCTGAACCACCAGACGTTGTTACTGTGAAGCTTGCCATACCTGCTGGTACTTCTAGTGTGTAATGTTTCCATTGACCTGCACTTGCAGAGATATCAGTCACTGTGCCGCCACCTGCTTGTGGTGAACCTGAGCCTGAACCACCGCCAGAAGTTGTTAAATCACCCACAAGGCTAACACCTGAGTATGCAGAGTAACCATTGAGCATTACATGGTAAGTGCCTGCTGTTGGGTTATCGATAGAACATACTTCGTTGTTACCGCCTTTATACGGGCGACAATCATAGGTTGACGTTGTTGGTGCGCTACCTGCACGAACGTAAAGGTCAGCATCACCTGTACCGCCACTCATTGTGAAGGTTACGTTAGTCGCACCTGTTGGCACTTCCATTGTGTAGAAAGTTTGGCTGCTAGCAGAGCCACTTAAACCTGTTAGTGCTTGGCCATCTTCTAACACATTACCTGTTGGTGGTGGCGGTGTTGTGCCTGATGCTGCTGCCACAGCGGCTGCTGCATCAACAATACCTGTACCACAGCTTGTACATGTTGCTGGGAAAGAACGAGTTGTTGATTTTAAGATGCTTTCGATTTCATCTGGCGTTGCAGATGGTTTAGCTTGCTTGATTAGCGCTGCTACACCCGCAACATGTGGTGCTGCCATCGACGTACCTTGCGAGTAGTGATATGAATCGCTGCTTGGGCTTGTAGAGCCTGAGTTGTGTGTTGATAACACACCTTCAGAATCATTCGCAAAGCTTTGCGCGCCACCCGGTGCTGCAACATCAATGTTGCTACCGTAGTTTGAGTAATAAGCACGACCACCGTTACGACCAACAGATGCAACGTTTACAACGCCATTACAGTTACCTGGGTTGTAGTTTGCAGAGTTATCGTTATCGTTACCCGCAGCGATTACGATTACAGAGCCGTTGTTACGCGCTTGGTTGATAGCGTTTTGTGTTGTAGAGCTACATGAACCGCTACCACCTAAACTCATGTTAATAACATCAGCAGGGTTAGCATTTGTAGGTACGCCAGAAACTGAACCACCTGAAGCCCAGATAATACCGTCAGCGATATCAGAAGTTAAACCACCACATTTACCAAGTACACGTACAGGAACAACTTTTGAGTTGTAAGCAACACCGGCAACACCTTCACCGTTGTTAGTCACTGCTGCAACAGTACCCGCAACGTGCGTACCGTGCCAGCTTGAGTTTTGCGCACCATGTGTGTAACCACATTCGTTAGCGCTGATTGCATCACCTGGATCGCGTGCATCGCTATCACGACCACCCCCATCGTTAGCTACAGACACATTAGAGATCATGTCATAGCCTTGAAGGATGTTGGCATTTAAATCAACATGCGGACGGTAACCTGTATCAAGTACCGCAACAACGACACCGCTACCCGTTGCTGTATCCCAAGCCGTAGGAAGGTTAAGACCACCCGCTTGCTCGTAGTAGTGCCATTGGTCGTCATAACGTGGGTCGTTAGGCGTTGCAAATGGCTTTAACATTTGGTCGATTTCGATGTATTCAACGTTACCTGATGCAACCATCTCTTGCATGAATTCTTGTGCTTCTTGAGCTGAAAGTTTTTTATCAGCACGCATAACGTGGTGATTACTCATCGCCATTGCACGAACGTATTGCGCTTTTACTTTACCTTTTTTGCTGGTGAAGTTTTTAACAAAGCCTTTTGCTTTTTTGTTCATCATAGTCGGCGTTTGTTCTGCTGCCGACATCGTCATCATTTCATCACTGTTGTTTTTATACTTGATGATGAATTGTGTACCAAAGCCTTCTTGGCCTTGTAATTTCGCTGCAGTTTCCTGCATAGATGGTGACATTAGTTGGTTTGGAGTAGCCATTGCTGCCGTCGTCCCAAACAACGCAGTCAAGCTCAGTGCAATTGCGCACTTCTTCAAGTTGTTGTTAGTTGTCATAATGATCCCTAGATTGTTATGTAAATCTCCACGATATTTTTCGCGAAGGGGGACAAAGGTAAAATAAATGTAAATTTAGTTAAAATATCGTTTTATTATGGTTGTCTCTATTTTGGTTATAACTAAATGTATAGACGTCTAAAATAGTCTTTTTATGGTGCTTTTTAGTAGTTTTCTCATAATAAAGTTATAATTTTGTGGTTTTGAGTTTTTACTTTATTTCGTTTTTTGGTTTTATCTTTTTTGTAAAAACACCTCAGTGTTAACACAGCAGCGACAATAACTTGTTATAATCAGCTAAATTTTTTTAGTGAGTATGAGTAATGACCCAAGTAGATGTAATTGTGATTGGCGCCGGTGCCGCAGGTTTGATGTGTGCTGCACAAGCAGGCTACCGTGGTCGCAATGTTACTGTGCTTGATATGGGCAAAAAGCCGGGCCGTAAAATATTAATCAGCGGCGGCGGGCGTTGTAACTTCACCAATGAAAACGCAAGCCCAGACAACTACTTGTGTGGTAACCCTCACTTTGTAAAATCGTGTCTAAGTCGTTATACCCAGCATGACTTTATAGAGCTGGTGGACCGTCATGGCTTGGCCTATCACCATAAAACGCTGGGCCAGTTATTTTGTGATAACAGTGCACAAGATATCGTCGATATTCTTTTAACTGAGTGTGAGTGGGCGGGTGTTAACATAGCGCTGCGTAACGAAGTACTCAGCGTGACAAAAACCGATGCAGGTTATGAAGTTATTACTGAGCAAGACAGCTATCAATGTGAGTCGTTAGTTGTCGCATCGGGCGGATTAACCATGCCTAAACTTGGTGCATCACCAATTGGTTATAAAATTGCCGAGCAATTTGGGTTAACAGTGCTACCAACCATGGCGGCATTAGTGCCATTTACGTTGCACCAGCATGATAAAGATCGCTTTGATGGATTATCGGGGATCAGCATTCCTTGTCTGGTAACCAGTGAAGATGGCACCCAGTTTAAAGAAAACATCTTGTTTACTCACCGTGGCCTGTCGGGCCCAGCGATTCTGCAAATCAGCTCTTTTTGGCGTGCAGGGCAAACTGTGTACATCAACTTGTTACCCGAGCTCGATTTAAAACAGCAGCTTGAGCAGTGGCGTCAAAGCCAAGGGCAGAAGTCACTAAAAAATACCCTTGCGACAATTTTACCAAAACGCTTTGTTGAAATGCTGCACGACACGAAAGCGATCCCTGATTGCAATGTAAACCAACTAAGCCATGCGCAAATCGACGCATTACATGACTACATTCACAATTGGCAAATTAAACCCAACGGCACCGAGGGTTACAGAACAGCCGAAGTAACGCTTGGCGGTGTAGATACCGACGAGTTAAGCTCAAAAACCTTCGAAGCGAAAAAGTCACCGGGTCTTTATTTCATCGGCGAAGTCACCGACGTCACCGGTTGGCTAGGCGGCTACAACTTTCAATACGCCTGGAGCTGCGGCTTTGCAGCAGGGCAGTATTGTTGATTTGAGTTGCTAGTGGCTAGTTGCGAGTTTCTAGGGGAAAGATGTTAGTGGTCAGGTCATAGGAGCTAGGCTCTAGGAGCTAGGTGCTAAGTTAGCACTTGCTTGTAGGTCGTGCCTTAGCGCGAGGCTGTTATTAATGGAGTAATAGATGAATAAAGTATATAAATTTTATCCAGAATATGAAGATGAATTTATTACTCCGATTGATACCTCAGAAACGAGTTTATTATTCTATGAACAGCTTTAAAGCTTACTTATTACTTTGTTTTCTACTGGTGGTTACATGTCATACGTATGCTGATGATGTTAGTTGGCAGTGGCAATCAGATTTGGAAAAAGCGATATTGAAAGCCGATACCTCAGTGCAAAATATAGAGCTTGGTTCTTACTGGGATACACGTTATAGGGCTGCTGTATTTTCTGTTGCAAACTCAATATCAATCGGTTGGTCTAGTAGAGGGTTTAATCCAGAAATATACAATACGGTTTTGAATGATATTTGGAATAATACTAGTCAAAAGCACTTGCTAAATGACAACTTAATTCGCTTATCTTCTTTAACGTGGAGGTTAAACCTTAAGAATAGATGCTTTGATGCTAACGTGAATAAAAGCCGTGCTCGTAAGTACATCATTGAAATGATTAACTCGGATGAGAATGTTTTAAAGGATTCTGCAATCAGTGGGCTCGGGTTATTAGGCGAACGTGAAGATGTTGATATGTTGATTGAGCTATTGATTAACAATCAAAATACCTTTGTTGGCTCTTCTGCATTAAGCTCTCTTTTGCTTGTTGAAGGTGATTACGCGCTAGAAATGCTTAGAACTAATATGCAAAAAGTCTCCAATGATTCTCTAAAGCAGCAGATTAAGGAAGAGCTTAGCTTCATACGAGTCAGTGATGATAAGTGCGCTGAATAAAATCTATCGCATTCATAAAAAGTCAAACTATGCTGGTAGCACCTAGCACCTAGCACCTAGCACCTAGCACCTAGCACCTAGCACCTAGACAAGACTACTATAAGGTTACCCATTTATTTTTCATGCATATGATTGGCGATAAGTAGTTAAATAAAATCATTGGAGTTAAGCTAAATTATTTTCTGATGCCATGGGCGAGGTAGTGGCAAAAGAAAGACCTGACCCCATGAATTTCCTAGTATTAATAGTCGAAGAAAAGAGCAAGATAGTCTTAAGAAAGCTGGACAAAGTAAGCAATCAGATCAATATAAATCTCATGAGGCACGTGTTGAGTTTGAACAAAAGCAGTTAGATGAGTTAAACCAATAGAGTTAATATAATTATGGGCAGAAATATAACTAATGACAGTTCATTTGATGAATTATTAGAATCATTTTTAAGTGGCGATATAGAGGAGCTTTTTCATGACAAAGATAAAAGCTCTGTGCAATTAGGAAATTTGTTATGGGATAAAATGCCCTCTGTCAATCACATTAAGCCACTGTTCTATTCTCAATTTGAATCTTGTCAGTATTGGGGAACCTATATTGTAAACGAAGGAAATGATTATGGTAGGGAACTCATGGATTTAGCTATTTGTTTAGCTGGATCTCACTTTGCCACGGTTAGGTATAACATTTGTTCTGCTTTATGGGCTTTTTGGAATAATAGATATATAGAGGCACTCATTTTGTTTTTAAACGATAGAGATGAGCAAACTAGAATGGTCGCATTATCTCTGTTGGGACAAATTCCAGATAAAGACTTTGAATCAATTGTTTACAAGCTAAAAAAGGACGAATATACAGCTTGTAAACTTAGGCACTCTATTGAGTATTTTAGTGCCTTAAGAGCAAATAATGTTGAATCACTTAAGGGCATTATCCGTCATACCAATGACGAAGTTCTAAAAAAAGTAGAATTGTTGCGAGATAGTTAAAGGGGCTGGTGATTTATATAAACAGCATCAGTTTCTATCTAGTTTAACTTTGAATCACAACAAAAGCCTCGCACTCGCAGACCTAAGGTTTGCACTAGCGGGGCCTTTTTTTTCTAGCTGTGGTGGCTTGGAGTTTGTTTTCAAGACTGGCTAAGCTGCTCAATGAAAAGAACCGCTTGCTGGCATGGTGAGGTAGTGGCAAAAAGCAAAACCTGCTCCCATGTGTTTGAAGCGCAGTAAAAGGAGCATGATTTATAATGACTGAAATTACAAAAACTCAAAGATTGGTCTGTAATGAATTTAATGCTGACTTTGTATCATCTCCCGAAGATATGAAAGTTGGGATTTCTCGTAACGTCAAGCAAGGGGTTATTCCTATTAATGGACTAAGACACTCCCCTGAAGGAGATACAACAGGTTGGTACATTTGGGGGGGAGAAGAGTTTTCTGAAGAACCTGATTTTTTCGTTCCTCTTCATGTTGCTCATTTAGGTGAGTGGTGTCCTGATATCAAAAAGTATCTTGCGCTACCTCCGGGTTATAGGTTTTTAATCGCAGGAGATTATGTTGATGTTTGGTTTGATGAGTCTTTATTAAATATTTGACGACATAGTTTGAATTCTAAGCTTCGTACTCGCGGGGGCTTTTTGTTGTTTTCAACTTTGATGATATTCTCGATAGATTAATTAATTGTGTGGTATCCAATTTAAGATGAAAGGAATAACTCATCTGCTAGAAGTTCAACAGAAGTGTTGTGAACACTATAGTGCACAATATACACCAGTTGACGAGGAGCAAATGGTAGTAATATCTGACGGTGTATATGAGGGGCTGCCTTTAGAAGGAGTTCGTTACCCTTCACCGGACCATATGAGCGGTTGGTGGTTAACCACTGACGAATATAATGGAGATATTTCGAGTTTAAAAACGGTTCACTTTACTCATATTGTAAAATATAGACCTGAAGTAGCTATTTATATAGCTTTGCCACCTGGTTATCGATTCATGCTGGGTGGAGAGCAAGAACATGTTTGGTTTGATGAAGAAGTAGCAAACGACAAATAGATAATATCTTTTTAATTCAGAGCTTCGCACTCTCGGGCTTTGTTCTTAATAAACATGACTCAAAGAAGAAACTCTATATCTTATATTTTCGCCTAGCCCCTAGCCCCTAGCCCCTAGCCCCTAGCCCCTAGCCCCTAGCCCCTAAAACCTAGAATCAATTCTTGCCACCACAAATGACGCCCTACATAATTTTGATAGCTGATAGCTGATAGCTGATAGCTGATAGCTGATAGCTGATAGCTGATAGCTGATAGCTGATAGCTGATAGCTGATAGCTG
>NZ_LKDX01000016.1:0-89511 GCF_001401795.1 Pseudoalteromonas sp. P1-26
AGAACACACAAACTAAGCTTTTGACAACAATGTGGTTGAGTTACCGCGTGTGCAGTAACTCGGAATAAAAAAGCTTAGAGAACACACAAGCTAAGCTTTTGACAACAATTTGGTTGAGTTACCGCGTGCGCAGTAACTCGGTATATAAAAAGCCCAGAGAACACACAAACTAGACTTTTTGTGACAACAATTCGGTTAGCGCAAACACTCTCAATGGTGTGAAGCTGTTTAGCTTAAAAGCGCTGATGAGTTAACTTTAGAGTAATCCCTCTAAATCGACAAACGATTAAAATAAACCTGATAGATGAATTTTTTTAATCTATTCACATGTGAAGTCCTTTTTATTGCCATAACAATGCCTTAGTGATTAAATAGGGTGTTTTTTAAACATAATAATTATTTAAAATGGATTTTTATGAAACGCTTGACGCTTTACTTATCACTCATCTTTACAGCTCTAAACTTTAGCCCTTTTGGTGTGAATCTATGTCGCGCCGATGAGGGTCGTACAGTCACTCATTCTGAAATTAATTGGTCTGAACTTGCTATAAAAGATGTTGAAGCGGCTTATCAGTTATCGCTTATCAATCACCCTGGTATGCATGATGTACGTAATCCAGGCTTTGCTAAACAGCTTGAAAAAGCAAAGCAAGAAGGCTTAAAGCTGGCTGTAAAAGCGCATAGTTCACAAGGTTTTGCTGCGGCTATTGCACGTTTTAGAACTGTTCTACAAGATGGTCATGCGGGAGCGGTTGATACCTTACCAAGTGAATTAAAACCACAAAGAAGTTGGCCGGGTTTTTCAACTGTATGGCGCGGTGATGCGTTAAAAGTGTATTACAGCGAATTAGATACAGTTGCCAAGGGTGATCAGCTCGTAAGTTGTGATAATACAGCAATTAATACTTTGCTCGTTGAGCGCGTTTTTCGCTATTACGGCGAAGTTGAGCAACCCGGTAGTTGGTGGAATCATGGCTGGCGACTAACGGTTGATGATGGAAACCCGTTTTTGTCGCCACTTGAAAGCTGCACGTTTGAAAAAGCCGACGGCTCTACTTACAGCTTAAAGTTAAACTGGCGTATTAGGCCTGATAGTGTCAAAGAAAAACTTAAAAATGCTTACAACGGCGATAAGTTACCAATCGAACTTAATTGGCCTTTAAAGGATATTGCTTGGATCAGTATGCCAACGTATGCACCCAATGAGCAGCAACAAGCAGATTACCAAACGATGCTGAGCGCCATTGAACAGCAACATGATAAGTTAATGCAAGCTAAAGCTGTGGTACTTGATCTTCGCCATAATCAAGGTGGCTCATCGATGTGGAGTGAGCAAATAGCCTCAGCACTTTGGGGCAGTGAACAATTTAAATATGGCCGCTATAAGTTACACAAAAATACCCAAGTGTGGTGGCGAACTTCTAAAGGTAATACTGACTATTTTGGCGATGTAGTCGCAAGCTATGATACGGCTAGCCCTTGGTATCAATGGTTAAAGACAACCCACGAAAGTATGCTGGCGGCTTATGATAAGGGTGAACAATTTTATGTCGAGGTAGCCTCAGCAGAGCAACAAGCAATGCCAAAAAACGCCAGTCAGTTTACTACACCCGTTTATGTGATTGTGCCAGGGCAATGTGCCAGCGCTTGTCTAGATGCACTGGATAGTTTTAAGCTGTTTGCAAACACACAATTAGTTGGTGCACCAAGTAGTACAGACTCTACCTACATGGAAGTGAGGCTCGAAACCTTACCTTCAGGCTTTGCTAAAGTGATTCTGCCGATAAAGGTCTATGTAAATAGACCACGTGAAAAAGGCTTTTATTATCAACCTGATATTAAATTCAATGAACTTGAATGGACAACTCAAGCGCTTGTTAAAATGATAGCTGAGTTGTAATTAAGCTGTATCTTTAGCTAAGCGTTTGGGAGACCCAGAGGGGAGTTGAAGTGTTGACCTTGCGGGAAGAAGAGCAACACTTTTTAAATTAAATAGTGTGTTAACAGGCTAATTCAGTCACAGGCTCTTCTGCTAACCAGTTAAGGGCCGCTGTTTTTGACTTAAATACATTCATTACCATGCCTGCTCGTTTATATAAATTGCAGTAGGTATCGCTAAGCAAACTACCGCCTTCAAGCCCTTCTTTTATCACTAAAGCTGTTTTGGCCGGTGCGATGCCTTTTCGTCGAAGCTCAACAAAATACACCATTAGTTTTTCAAGCGCCCCTGGTGTTGCCATGCATGAGTTTTCAAACTCAACCAATTCAAACCATTGACCATAATCAGCGCTGAGCTTGTTGATGTAATCTTTTTGCATAAAAGAGTGCGCGTCAATAATCTCTTCGTTGAAAGGCCCAGTAGCAGTCGTTAAAAGCACATGTTCACGTTGATAAAACTCGACAAGCCCATGGGGTTTAAAATCTTTGAATGGATAATGGTTGGTTGATACTTTTTTATGCATCCGTTCAATCCCTGAATATTTATTGAGCTATTGATAATAGCAATGAAATAAATTTATTCAATCTTTAGGTTTAAATTACTGTTAAAATAATAACAAAAGTATTAGTTTTGGTTACCAAGTAGACCCCGCTTGAATGTAAATTGCGTTTTGTTCAGGGCCATGGGCTACATCTAAGCCAATACTAATTCCGTAATGTTCATCAATTAAATAGCGAAAGCCTGCACCTACAGTATCAATGGTTTCAGCTTTCGATAAGTCAGAAAAGTTATCGGCTGCCCAGCCCATACCAGTAAACACATTGAGCTTTATTTTGTGAGTGATTTTATAGCTCGCTTCTGCTTCGGTAACAAATACATCGAGACCTTGATAGCGAGTTGCAGACACACCGCGAAGGCTAATACTTGGCGGAATATAAACCGGTAAGCGCTTTTCACCACGGTTGTTAACTGAGTCATACTGCATGCGCAGGGCAAAGTTGAATTTATCGGTGTAACGCCAGTAATTTAAGGCGGTAAGCTTTAGACTGGTGTAATCAACCTTACTGCCAATAGCTTCATCATAATATAAATACTCAGCCTTGTAGTTAAAGCCTCGCTCAGGGTTTAGGGGGTTATCTCGGCTATCGTACTCAATTAATGGTCCAATACCTGACGTATTTACATCAAGTGAAAGGTGGTCTTTGATAATATCGTTTTCGAGCAGAAAATCTTCGATAGGGTTTTCGGCTAAGCTTATTTCTACTTTACGATAAATCTGTTTAAAGCCGTAAAAGAAGTTACTGTCGTCATAGCGCAACTTAAGGTTTTGAAACACCGCTGGGCCTTCAATATTCAACGACAATGGTGTGAGTAGCTTGATCTCGTCGAAGGTATAAAAATCAAGGTTTATACTCGCCCAGCCAACAATCCCTTGATAGCGAATACGGTCTTCATCCCAAAAGGTAATGTGGCCAACAGCACCGCCTTTGGTGCCATTTTTAGTGCCCATTAGGCCCACTAAACTAATGCTTTGTGGTAGGGTAGAGCCTTCTTTTTTCTTCTTTTTAGCCTTCTTTTCGTTGTCATGAAAAAAAAGGCCAACAACACCAAGCCCAGGCCCTACAGCTGGCTCTGTAATAAAAGTCGGTATGGGTAAAAATGAAATCGGTTCATCAACTTTTTGTTGTTGATTACTTAATTGCTGTTCTGCAGGTTTTATTGCATATTCATCGTAACTTGATGCAAAGCTTTGTGTGCTTAGCAAACTTGCTGTAAGCATATTTATTAGTACAACTTTTTTCACTTAATCCCTTACCTTGTTGTTTCTTGTTACTTCAAATTTTATAGCTGATAATTAAATTCGAGACGATGATCGCCATCCATAAAGTCAACGTTTTCATTCCAGTTTGCGAAATAGCGTAGATTCATACGCGGGTTAATTTGGTAACTTGCTGCAAATTCATGAGTCAAAATATGGCTTTGGTTTAGACCGTAGTAGTGATCTTTATAGTTATCGCTACCGCCGATAGTTGTTAGCCAAAATGGATTGTAGTTAAGCCAAATTTTATCGTTAATGGTTATTTTTGCGTACATACCGACTAAACCATAAGCACCCATAATGGAATAACCGCTGTCACGACTGCCGTCATCTTCTAGGGTATTTTCACCGAGTGATGCACCCACCCCAGCTAACGGGTAAAACGTAAAGCGCCCCATAGGTTTTAAAGCTTTTATAAAGCTATAAGAAACATCCATACTTTCGTCAGCGACAAGGTTGGCATTAAGGTTATAGTTAGCATCAATTTGCGTTGCGATTGTAGTGGTTAGGTCAACTGAGAAATTACGAAAGCGAAAAGAATCAATAGAATCTGTCGTTTTGCTGTCGCTTTCCCAGCCTAGCGCATCGCCATATATGCCTTTTACTTCAAAAACATTCATACCAGCAGTGGTTGCGATACCTGTATCGTATGCTTGGCCAACTTTAAAGTTGAGCCCTTTGTTTGTAACACCGACTCCTGCTTGTGTATAAACAGCCAGAGGATCTGACATATCCTGTACTTCTTTTTGCTCAGCCGCATGGCTTGAAGCAGCAATCATAAGTGCTAGTAAAGAGGGGAACCGAAGAGAAGTCATGTGTTTTCCTTACACAAAAGGTTGAATAATAAATGTTTAGTTTATTTAAGTTGAATTTAGATACTTTTGGCTTAATAAATATTCGACTTCAGCCTCTAAAGAGGCATCAATTTATTCCTTTCTAAAATAAAAATAGCATAAAAATAGTGACAAAGGCGAGCACAAAAAGCGAACAAGCCTCAGTAAATAAAACGAGGCCATAAAAAAGCACTTAAGTATTGTTTTACTATTGTTTTTCAGTTGTTTAATACAATTGTGTGATTTTTGTGTAAATTTGATTTAAATCGTTTTTGCCGTTTTTAGAGACTAGACTGGGTTGTTTTTTAATCTATACTAAAAGGTGCTTATCAAGAGCAAATGGTACTATTAATGAAAAGGGATGATTTATGAAAAAACTAATAGCGGCGGCTATTTGTGGTTTAGTTTCAACGGTAAGCTTAGCTGCAGATAAACCAAACGTATTAGCCATAATGGTTGATGACGTTGCGCCAATCTCACTCAGTGCATATTCGCATGGTATGACCTACCCAACCCCTAATATTGATCGCATTGCTAACGAAGGTGCATTGTTTACAGACCACTATGCACAACCTAGTTGTACAGCGGGTCGTGCTGCGTTTTTAATGGGGCAATTACCAATTCGAACAGGCCTAACAACGGTAGGCCAACCGGGTAACCCACTAGGTATTAAAGAAGCCGATCCTACCTTAGCTGAATTTTTAAAAGATCGCGGTTATATGACTGCGCAATTTGGTAAAAACCACTTAGGTGATTTAGATGAGCACTTACCAACAAAGCATGGCTTTGACGAATTTTACGGTAACTTGTACCACCTCAATGTATCTGAAGAGCCAGAACAAGCGGATTACCCAAAAGATCCTGAGTTTGTGAAAAAATTTGGCCCACGTGGTGTTATTGAATCTTACGCCAATGGAAAAATCATCGATACTGGCCCGCTTACTCGCAAACGTATGGAAACCTTTGACGAAGAAGTGTTAGAGCGCTCACTTAACTTTATGGAACGTGCAGTTAAAGCCAAAAAGCCATTCTTTATTTGGCATGCAACGAGCCGTATGCATGTTTACACTCACTTAAAACCAGAAAGTCGTCATTTAGCGACGGGCATTAGCTCTGAAGAAGATGTATTTGGTAGTGGCCTGATTGAACATGATGGCCATGTTGGCAAGCTGCTTGATAAACTTGATGAGCTAAAAATTGCTGATAACACCATAGTTATTTACACCAGTGATAATGGCCCTGAGCAATCAAGCTGGCCTGATGCGGGTACAACTGAGTTCCGCGGTGAAAAAATGACAACCTGGGAAGGGGGCGTGCGTGTGCCTTTCTTAGTTCGTTGGCCAAACAAAATACCTAAAGGCTTAAAGCTAAATGGTATTTCTTCACATGAAGATGTTTTCCCAACTGTTGCTGCTGCGCTAGGTGAAAAGAACTTACGAGAAAAACTTAAAAAGTCAGACAAAGTTTATATTGATGGTGAAAACAACCTAGCTTATTGGACAGGTAAGGCGAATAAGTCTGCACGTAATTATTTCTTCTATTACTATGAGTCTCAGCTTACGGCAGTTCGTTTTGGCCCATGGAAAATGCATTTTGCGACTAAACCAAATGGTTTATATTACGAAGACATGGTAACTCACAGCATGCCTAAACTATTTAACTTACGTAAAGATCCATTAGAGCACTATGATGGAGTAACAGGTTTCCACCAAATCATGCGTAAGAGCTGGTTGTTACAGCCAATCATTGCTAAGTTAAACGAACATGTACAATCTTTTGTAGAGTTCCCACCGCGTCAAGAGTCTGCATCTCTTAACGTGAATGAAGCAATCGAAAAAGCAAAATCACTAAACTATGGTCATTAATTATTAACCATAAGTTGAGTTGAAAAGGGCCTACTTGGCCCTTTTTTAATGCTTAATGATTAATGCTATTCATCATTTCCAGCTGTTTCACAAACTGCTCAATTTGCTGGTTACCCGGTACCAGACGGGCTAGATTTCTGGCATAAAACAGCGCTTGGCTGTAGTTCTCTTCTGCTACATACCACTGCGCCAAACTGTAGCTGATATCTGGGTTATTCGGTGTTAGGTTAAAAGCACGCTCAAGGGCTAATATTGCAGCTGGCATATTGCCTAAATCTTGTAATAGCAGGGCGTAGGTAAACTGATAGTTTGCATTTTCTTGTGCGAACTGCGCGGCTTTTTGTAAATGAGTAAGAGCGGTGTCTTTTTGTTTTGTGCGAATAAGGCTCATTGCCAGGGCATAATGAATATCGCCGCTTTGGGCGTTAACGTCTAAGCCTTGTTTTAAAATAGCTTGTGCTGCTTTTTCATCGCCTTGATTTCGGTATAAATCAGCTAAATTGACATAAGCGGGAGCAAAAATAGGCTCAATACTGATTGCTTGTAGGTAATGTGCTTTAGCTTGCGCGGGCTTTTGAAGTGTGAGCGCCAGATTACCTAAATTGGTATGGGAATAGCCACGCTCTGCTTGGTACTCTTGAATGCCTTTGTACTCATCAAGGGCTGAATTTAAACGTTTGCTGTCTTGCTCGTTGAGCCCCGTAGGGAACGGTTGAATTAACATACCTGCAAGTGCTCTTGCAGCTTCCGCTCTGATAGGTAAATGCTCATCATCTAAAAGCGGGTTTAATAAGCGCCAGCGCTGGTTAATATCAAAAGGCATGGCCGCTTCAATGGCTGCTTGGCGTTTTAATGGCTCGCTGTCTTTTACTGAGCGAGCAATCGCAACGACAGCGTTGTTATCAGGGCTTGCGGCTAAACGGCTTAATGCTGAAGCGCGAATAATGTCAGGAAAGCCTTTATCTTGCACGATCTTGGTCAGCATGGTTGAGGCATTAGGTAAACGGTTATCGGCGGTATAAAACGCCTCAGAAAAATGCGCAGTGCCAAGGTGTTTTGAATTTGGATGCCAGTCTTTTATTTTGCTAACCGCCCACTGCGGCGTCTTGTCTTCATGGCAGCTATTACAGGCATTTGGAGCATTTGTTTTTAATGTTAAATCTGGGCGTGGTACCCGAAAGCTGTGGTCGCGCCTTGCATCAACTTGCATATAGGTGGTGGCAGGCATATGACAATCAACACATTGGCTACCAGTACTTGCCACTTTGTGACCGTGATGTTTAGGTGTGTCGAACACCTCTTG
The DNA here is from genome assembly GCF_001401795.1 of Pseudoalteromonas sp. P1-26. NCBI lineage: Bacteria > Pseudomonadati > Pseudomonadota > Gammaproteobacteria > Alteromonadales > Pseudoalteromonadaceae > Pseudoalteromonas > Pseudoalteromonas sp. P1-26. The sequence goes on from NZ_LKDX01000016.1 coordinate 7,760, forward strand.
GCTATGACATTGCGTACAGGTTTGATTGCCCGGTAGCTTTAATTTACCCGAATGAGGGTTATGACAGTTACTACAGGTAACCCCCGCATTGAACATTTTACTTTGCAAAAATGAGCCCCATACATAGTCTTCATCCCACACTTGACCATCAACATGATAAAGCTCAGGAGTGAGTAAAGAGCCTTGAAAGCTTTGTAAAAAACTATGTGGGTCTTTGCGGTCATCAAGTTGTGAGCGGCGAGCATGACAGGTTGCACACACTTGCACTTGCTCGCTTTTTACCAGTGGCTGCACACTTTGCATACTGCCATCGGCCTGTTGGGTAAACAGCGGGGTTTGCCTTTTAATATTATGAGTAAAACCCTTATCAGTAATACTGCTATCGCCATCAGCCCATTTTAAATGAGCTTGTGTATCGCCATGGCACGCTTTACAGCTCACGTTAATGCTTGAATAAGTTGAATCAAAGCTATTCGTTTTAAGGTCAAATTGCTTTTTGAAATCAGTTGAGTGGCAATCGGCACACATGTGATTCCAGTTTTGGCCTTTTTGAGACCAATGAAATAGGTCGTGTTTTTTCTGCTCCGGGTGCAGTACAAACCAGCGCTGACCGCCGTCTGCTTTACTGCGCGAGTCCCATGCAAATGGAAACAGCTGAATGTGGCCTTGACTCATATCAAACATGTATTGCTGCAATGGCTCATAGCCAAATGTATATAAAACGGGGTAGTCAGTGAGCTTGCCCTCAAGGTTTGGCATGCTTATAAATAGTTGTTGGTCTTGTTGATAAAAGCGCGCTTGCTGGCCTTGATAGTCGAGGGTTTGTTCGTTGAAATTACCAAGCACCGAAGCGGGAGTGGCTTGTTCCATAGCATGAAAATGATGGGATGTTTGCCAGTCTTCAACTTGGCTTTGATGACAGTTCACACATTGAGGTTCTGCAAATGCACTAAATGCGAAAAAGCTGCATAACAGCCAAGCCAATCTCATCACTGAATAAATCCTTTTTATTTTTACCACATGCACTTAGAGTTATATCAGTTTGTTATTGATAAGCAAAGCCAGGTAGGCAAATAGCAGCAATAAAATCAGGGATGTAAGGTGAAATAAAAACAAAAAGCCCGAGAAACTCGGGCTTAGTAAGTTATAAACTTTTTTTCGGTGGCAGCGCGACGTTAGCAAAGATAAGACCCGCTACTAATGACATGAAAATCAAAAATGTTTGCTGGCCAATATGGTCTGCATAAACGAAATCTTGGCCTTCAATAAGTGAGTTCAAGCCAATATAGGTTTTACTACCAGGTACCAATACGATCAGTCCTTGCATAGCTACAATAGAGGCGGGTGCATTGACAACGCGGTTAAACAAGTTACTAAAAACGCCCACGGCTAATGCGCCAACAAATGTGCCTAATGTGTAGTCTAGGTACATGGCTGAACCAATACTTGTGCCATACGCTATAAAGCCAGATGCAATAGACCAAACAGCATGCTTTAGCTTGGTTCTAAAAATCACGATTAGGCTGCTACATAGCATGAATATAGCTAGCCAAGCCGTCCATTTAGGTAAAGGCTCGGGTTGCACAAAGTCACTTTGGCCAAAAATAGCAAAACCAATACCAATACCAATAAAGGCGCCAAAATAGAGCTTAAACAGCAGCATGAATGAGTCCATCACCCGAGCCGTACCAGATACTAAATGTCTTGCCGCTAACTCTGCCAAACCTAGGGCTAACGCTAAGCCGGGTATAAACACAATGATGGCTGAAAGTACCACTAGCCGTATGTTAATTTGCGCATCAATATAGACACTAATAGCACAGGCTATAATCGCCGATACAATGGCTACTAATGGTTCAAGCATATGTGCAACACGTTTAGAGCGTGTTGACCAAAGTACAAATAAATACACCACTAAGGTAATAAGTGCTGACCAAAATACATCATTCCAGCTAGTACCCATCAACATGGCAAATGCACCACCTGAGGTTGCAAACGCAACGCCAGTCATAAATTTATTATATGGGTTTGGCATGGTGTAAATAATATCGAGCTGTTTATCGACTTCTTGTAGCGTCAGCTCACCATTAAGCATTTTGTTTACTAAGTCATCGGTATCTGCCAGCGAGCCTAAGTCATGATCGCCCGGATCAACACGCGCAACATGGGTGTACTCTTCTTCGTGCCCATCTGTCCAAATAACAAATGTCACTGATGTTGGCGACATAACAAAAGATGATTTCAAACCGAGGTAAGTCGCAACTTCCATTAAGTGCGCTTCTAGTCGGTATGCAGGTGTACCGTATTTATGAAGCATTTTGCCAAGCTTCACGATAAATTTTCGTTTTTCAGTAAACGTTGCGGTTTTCAAAGGCGTTTTGAACCAAAGGTTAAATTGTTCAGTTAAGGATAGACCAAAATTCAATAAGATATAGTCTAATAGCTAGGCTATATCGCTTAAATTGACCAGCGCGATTTTAGCGACAAAAGCCGCTATGTCTAGTGTTATTTACGGCAAAATTACTTATTTTTCGCTTCAATCCACTGCGCCATGTATTGGGTCGAACGCATGGTGTGATGTTTGAGCATTTGGCCGGTAAAATTTTGCTGTCTATGCTGCGCTAATGACTCACTAATGGCGGTGATTTTAGCGATTAACTGCGACTGAAGTTTTGATTTATCATAATATTTTTGCAATAACTGCTGGCCATTTTGCTGTGCCTGAGTAAATAACGCTTCATCTTGATAAAGTGCCACTGCTGCGTCTGCAAATTGCTGTGCATCTTCACAGATTGCGCCTGACCAAGGCTCATCTTGATGCATGCCTTCACTGCCAATAGGAGTTGTTACGCTCGGCGTTTGCATGATCATCGCTTCGAGTAACTTACCCTTAATACCAGCCCCAAAACGCAGTGGCGATAAACATACTCGGGCATCTTCCATCACTTGATAAGCATCATCAGCCCAGCCTTTGATCAAGAAGCCGGTTTTTGGATTGTTAATCGCTGTAGCCTTAGGTGGTGGGTAAGAGCCATAAATGTGGAGTTCGGCATCGGGTAATTGTTTGCGGATCAGCGGCCAAATCTGTTGTAAGTACAGCACTGCATCCCAGTTTGGCGCATGACGAAAATTACCAATGGTCATAAAGTGTTTACGTTCTGAAAATGCTTTGGTGCTGGTGGGGATATGCTGTAAATCAACCAAAAATGGTAGGTGGTGAAGTAGGGCGTTATCAACTTTGAAAACGTCATTGAGTAGCTGCATCTCGTAGTGCGAGATAATTAAGCTGATGTCTGAGCGTAAAATAGCGGCGATTTCTCGTTTTGCAATATCACTGTGTAAATCGCTATGGCTGAATGCTCGACCTGCTTTATGGGCGTCGTGGCGGGCATTTCTTAGGCACTGTAAATCTTCGGTATCAAGAATCTTAAGTGCGTTAGGGCAGTATTTATCGACTCGCCAACCGAACTGTTCTTCCATCATAAAGCGGTCAAGCATCACAATATCAGGGTTATACGCTTGTACGTATTCATCAAAGCTAGAGCAGTTCAATGCAATGACCTGCGTGGTAATGCCATCTTCGCTGAGATCCACCATGTGTTCGGTTTTTTGCGCAGGGCTTGCAAATTCAACTTGCCAGTTTTCTGCACGAAAGGCGCGCAGGAGTGACATCATGTGGGTGCCGGCTGCCGACGAATTAGGCTCAGGCCATACATAGCCGATCACTAACACTTTTTTCATTGACTTGAATCTCGTATTTTTAAGTTAACATCCACCAAGGTGCGAACTGGCGGTGTTGATTTATCTAATAGTTCTTTTAGCACCTGACAGGTGCGTTTACCGATTTCATCGGCATTAATGGCGATGGTTGAAAGAGATGGCAGCATTAAGCGCGAATCTTCTAGGTCATCAAAACCAATAACTTTAATGTCTTTACCCGGCTCTAGGCCGTGTTGGCGCATAGCTTCAATCGCGCCGTAAGCAATCACATCATTAAAACAGACAATGGCTTTGGTATTTGGCGCTTGTTTTATAAGGGTATTAAAGGCTTCTCGGCCACCTTGGCGGTTTGTCGGCGCCTGAATAACCGGTTTTTCGTCAGTGATATTAAATTGCTCAAGCGCAGCTAAAAAGCCACTTAAACGCTCATGGTAATCAGATATTTCTGCCGTGCCACCTAAAAAGGCAATTTCTTCTATGCCTTGCGATAAAATATGGCTGGTCGAAATATGCGTGCCTTTTTTGTTATCAGGCAAAATACACGGCGCTGCTGAAAATGGAATTTCACGCATGATATTAATAACCGGAAAACCACTATTTATTAAATCATCTTGCCACTGCTGCTGTGTGCCCGGAGCCGGACACATAATAAACGCCGATACGTTGTATTCTTTTAGGGTTTTCACCACTTGAGTTTGCCTTTCGACACACTCCGCAATATTCACCAGCATTGGCAGCATGCCAAGCTCAAAGATGTGTTTTTCGAGACCAACAGCCAGCTGAGCTGAATACGGGTTGGTTAAGTCATTTATAACCAACGCGACTAGGTTTGAGCGCTTGCTACGAAGTGCTGCAGCATCGCGGTTATACACATAGCCAAGCTTATCAATGGCAGCCAGTACTTTTTCTTTACTTTTTTTACTGACCTTATCACTGTTGGTAAGGACCAAAGACACCGTTGATTTTGAAACTTGTGCTTGTTCAGCTACATCCCAAATTGTGACTTTGCCTGTCGATTTTTTCATTTTTATTAGCAAAAAGTGGCGAATAGAGTGCTTTTATTTTAGCGTAATTTAGCTGTTTAAGTCACTGATTGGCTGCCAAAAGGGCCTAAACTCTTTATGAAATGCTGCAAACATGTTCTACTTGTTTACAGAATCGAAAATAAAAACGAAAAAGGAACGAACATGAAAGCATTTAAACTGCTTTTTGCGCTAGTTATTGGCGCAGCTGTTTGCACACCCAGTTTTGCTAATCAAGGTTATCAAACTCCATCGCCCGCACTGGCTGCTGTGGTTGATGCTAAGCTTGCACCGAGTAGTTATTTATCCAATGATGGCCAGTGGCTGGCGTTATTTGATAGAAAACGCATCGATACCTTACAAGACTTAGCCAAAGAAGAGTTGAAACTTGCGGGTATTAAGCTTAATCCTGCTAATTTTTCGCGCTCACGAGTGCGTAATAAGTTTACATCGTTAGTGCTTAAGCATGTTGAAACCGGTTCTGAAATTGTTGTATCTGGTTTGCCTAATGGCATTTTACGCTCACCAAGTTGGTCAAGCGACAGTCAATACTTGGCGTTTGTGGTTGAACAAGCATCGAGTGCTAACTTATGGGTGTATAATATAAGTACTAAGCAAGCCCGCCAGTTAAGTGATACACCACTAAATTCAGTGCTAACGCGCACGCCTTATACTTGGTTGCCAGATAGCAGCGCCATTGTAGCTAATGCAGCAGTTAATATTGGTAAAGCACGTATCAGCAACGACAGCTCGCAGGTTGTGCCAGTTATTCAGCAAAGTAGTGGTGAAAAAGCGCCTGCGCGTACTTATCAAAACTTGTTAACTAGCCCATATGATGAAGCACAATTTAAGTTTTTTGCACAAAGCCAGCTGACTTATATTCCGCTTAGTGGTCAAGGCCAACCAATTGGTCAACCGGGCTTAATTAAATCGTTTTCGGTCTCACCTGATTCAACCAATATTTTGGTTGGCATGATTGATGAGCCTTTTTCTTATCAAGTGCCTTACAGCCGATTTGCTGCGACTTGGCAAATTTGGGGAATGCGTGGCTATACGCTTGCAGAGCTTGCGAAGCAGCCTTTAGCAGATAACATTCCACAAGGCTATGACAGTGTGCGTACTGGTCGCCGCGAATTTCAATGGCGAGCAGATCAAGGCGCTGAAGTCATTTGGGCAGAAGCACAAGACGGCGGTGATATGAAAACCGACGTTCCTCATCACGATTACCTTTATAGCCTAAGAGCACCTTTTAAACGTGATGCTAAGTTATTTGCTAAAGTTGAACGCCGTTTTGACTCAATAACTTGGGGCAACGGTAATGTTGCTCTGTTATCTGAATGGCGCTTTAGCGACCGACAAGTTCGCACATTTGTTATTCAACCACGTAATGCAGATAAAAACCGTGTGCTATTTTCCGAGCGCAGTTATAACGATGCCTACAAAAATCCAGGTTACCCAATTTATGAAAAAAATGATTTGGGCGCTGATGTATTAAAAGTCGTTGGCGGGCGTTATCTTTTCTTACGCGGTAATGGTGCATCTGAAAAGGGCAATATTCCGTTTTTAGACCGTTATGATGTAAAAACCAATACCACAACACGCATTTGGCAATCAGAAGCGCCATACTATGAGCGTGTGCGTGCAATGCTTGATGATGAAGGCGAGCGTTTAATTACGATTCGCGAATCTAAAACTGAGCAACCTAACTTTTTTATTCGTGATTTAGACGATAAAACCCTGACTCAACTTACGACTTTTGAGCACCCTTACCCAGAATTTAAAGGGGTGACTAAAGAGCTAATTCGATACAAGCGTGATGATGGTGTTGAACTTAGTGGTACGCTTTATTTACCGCCGGGCTATGATTCAACTCAAGGCCCGTTACCGGTTCTAATGTGGGCTTATCCGCTTGAATATAAAGATAAAGCCGTTGCGTCACAAATGCGTGAGTCGCCGTATGAATTTACCTATATCGGTTATTGGGGGCCAATGCCTTATCTGGCAAAAGGTATTGCGGTATTTGACGATCCGAAAATGCCAATTGTGGGTGTTGATGGTAAAGAGCCAAACGACTTATTCCGTAAGCAGCTGGTGGCAAGTGCTAAGGCTGCAGTAGATGTACTTGTTGAAAAAGGGGTGGCAGATAAAGATAACATTGCCATTGCAGGTCACTCTTATGGTGCCTTTATGGTGGCGAATTTATTAGCGCACAGCGACTTATTTAAAACCGGTATTGCCCGCAGTGGTGCATACAACCGCACCCTAACGCCATTTGGTTTCCAAGGTGAAGAACGTGATTTTTGGCAAGCACAAGATGTGTACGCGGCAATGTCACCGTTTTTCCACGCTGAGAAAATCAATGAGCCTATGCTGATGATCCACGGTCAAGAAGATCCAAACTCGGGTACATTCCCAATGCAAAGTGAGCGTATGTATGCTGCATTAAAAGGCTTAGGTAAAGAAGCCCGTTTAGTGATGTTACCTTATGAGGCGCATGGCTATCGCGCTCGTAAGAGCTTGCTGCATGTACTTTGGGAGCAAGAGCAGTGGTTAGATAAATACTTACTAAGTGACGAAAAACCCGCAGAGCCAGTTGCCGCGGAAGGCGTTACTCAGTAATTTGTGAAATGGTTATATTAGGAATCCCCGCCCTTTTAGCGGGGATTTTTATATTGCCTACTTTTATATTTTTATTAAGTGATAAGCGGTTAGTCAATTAATTTAAGCCATTAAAGTGGCAGTTATAATTACAAGGATGCTCATGAATAAGTTTATAATTCTAATATTATTTTTAATATCGTCTTGCTCATTACATGCAAAACAAACCAAAAGTTTAGAATTTTCTAAAGTGCTAGATAAGGAGATCCCTTTAATTCTTGAAAAAAGCAAAGCGCGTGGTATTGCTATATCGATTGTTCAAGGGAATGAGGTGCTTGGTTCATATTCTTATGGCTATGCTGACGCTGAAAATAGAACCCCAATCACACACAAAACTTTATTCAATGTTGGCTCCATTTCTAAAGTGATTACGGCTTGGGGCGCAATGAAACTAGTTGAACAAGGTAAAGTTGAACTTGATAAACCAATTAATGATTATTTAAAAAGCTGGAAAATACCGAATTCTCAGTTTGATGCTAACAAAGTAACTTTACGTAATATTCTCTCTCATACTGCAGGGCTTTCATTAAGTGGGTACAATGGATGGAGCGCTGAAGATCCATTACCTACTCTTGTAGAGTCATTAGAAGGCGATAACACGGGTGATGGAGCCGTTAAAATTATTCATGAACCTGATACTAAATGGTCATATTCAGGTGGTGGTTACACGATAGTTCAGCTGTTAATTGAAGACCTGACTAATCAATCTTTCAGTAATTTTATGACTGAAAACGTTCTTCTACCCCTCGGAATGACAAATTCTTCGTTTGATATCAATAGTATTTCTCCGGCAAACCTGGCTAGTCCTTACGATGAGAATGGCAACAAAACAGCTATGGTGTATTTTACAGAAACTGCTGCCGCTGGCTTTATAACAACTGCAGATGATTTAGCTAAGTTTAATCAGGCAGTGCTAAAAAATGAGCAAGGTAATTATATTGGTTCAAATATTTTATCAAATCAGCTTATTGCAAATATGATTCAAGTTCAGCCTCACACAGAAGGGCGATGGAGTATGAGTTATGTCGTAGACTCTGAGAATAAGAGTCTTGGTTTTGCAGGGTTTAATAGAGGCTGGACATCATTAACTCGCTCTGTGACAGATAAAAATATTGGTTACGTAATTTTAAACAATAGTAGCGTTGGTGGAGTGAATAATGAAATTGATCAACTTCTGCTATCTGTAATTAAAGGTAGTTAAACTGAAGTGCATATAGCAAGCATCTTAGCTCTGCGTAATCGGTTTTAATTGCTCGCTTAACCAATCAATAAACACTCGGGTGCGCCTTGGTAAATGGCGCCTATTTGGGTAGACGATGTTCATAGGCATGGGTGGCAAATTATAGTCAGGTAAAACTTGGATAAGTTCACCACGACTAAGCTCGTCGAGAACACCATGACGTGGCACTTGAATAAGACCAAGCCCAGCTAAGCACGCTGCTTTATAGGCATCTGTATTGTTAACTGTAAGTTGTGATTTCATGGTGAGGGTTTGCCAATCGCCTTGTGTATCTTGGTATTCAAAGCCGGGGTCAAGTTGACCGAGTGTTTGGCTATAGCGAACAATGTAGTGCTTGGCTAAATCGCTAAGTTCTGTGATGTTGCCATAGCTTTTAATATATTCTGGGCTTACACAGTTAATCATCGGGCAGTGGCCAATTCTTTTCGCAATCAGCGATGAGTCTTCTAAATTACCGGCTCGCACTACACAATCAAAGCCTTCTTCAATTAGGTTAACTCGTCTGTCAGAACTACTCAGTTCAATCTCTAACTGCGGGTGTGCAGATAAAAAGCTGTCTAGATTCGGCAGCACTAAACGTCTGCTAATTGGCTGTGGCATATCTACTCTAAGACGCCCTGATAACGCTTCGTTTTTTTTATGAAATAGGGTTTGTAGTTCATCTATATCAGCAAGCATATCTTTGCAGCGCTGATAAAAAACCGTGCCTTCGTTAGTAAGCGTAACTCGTCTTGTTGTGCGGTTTAGAAGCCGAGCACCTAACGTATCTTCGAGTTGTTTGACCAACTGCGAAACAGATGATTTAGGCATGCTCAGTGCAAGTGCTGCAGCCGAAAAGCTTTTTTGCTCTGCAACCTGAACAAAGGTTTTCATGGCATTCAGTTCATTCATGATTGTTTGTTATTTGCGAACAGTTAATTCAATTTTACATGGTTTATCTGAATTTGCAGTGTAAATATACTGATTGCTCACAATTACTTCAAAGCAAAAGGGTCAACACGATGAGCAACAAAATTGCAGTGATCACAGGTGGTAATCGCGGATTAGGTAAAAATACAGTTTTAAGTTTGGCACGTAAGAACATTGATTGCGTATTTACTTACAGAAGCCATAAAGATGAAGCGCAGCAAGTTGTAAAGGAAGTCGCAGCGCTAGGGGCAAATGCCGTCGCCATTCAACTTGATGTGAGCGATATTTTAGGTTTTGCTGAATTCAAAAAAACACTTGAAAGTACCTTGGCAACAAAATGGCAAACATCTCGATTTGATTATTTAATTAATAACGCAGGCCATGGCAGTGATAGTGCATTTGCTGATACCAGTGAAGCTATGTTTGATAATTTGATGAATGTACATGTAAAAGGGGTGTTTTTCGTAACGCAAGCATTGCATGAGATGATCAATGATGGTGGGCGTATTATTAACTTATCTTCTGGGCTGACACGCTTTACATTACCAGGAAAAGCGGCCTACGCCACCATGAAAGGGGCCGTTGAGGTATTGACCAAATACATGGCAAAAGAACTTGCTGGTCGCAATATTGCCGTGAATGTCGTCGCTCCAGGCGCAATTGCCACTGATTTTGGTGGCGGTGCTGTTCGTGATAATGAGCATGTTGCGCAATTAGTGAGTTCATTTACAGCCATGGGACGCGTTGGCCAAGCTGATGATATTGGTCCTATGATTGCGCAGCTACTTGGTGATGAAAACCGTTGGGTGACCGGGCAGCGCATTGAAGCATCGGGCGGTATGTTTTTATAAGCCTGTTAGCAATCGCGTGTTTGTTTGCTTATTTAAGCGAATGTGATTTAATCGCTTTCTCTTTTTAAGCAATAAACATGTGATTGCATTTATGCTCGATTTAGCAGTACTCGCGGTTTTTATTCCGACCTTTTTCTTTGTTTCTATTACACCTGGTATGTGTATGACGCTCGCCATGACGTTAGGAATGAGTGTAGGTGTTAGACGTACGCTGTGGATGATGGTCGGCGAAGTGTTAGGCGTTGCTACGGTAGCCATTGCTGCGGTGATAGGGGTTGCCAGTATTATGCTTAATTACCCTGAGTTATTTGCCTTTTTAAAATACTTAGGTGGTGCGTACTTAATTTACCTAGGGGTTAATATGTGGCGCGCTAAAACCAGCTTTAAACCTAACGATGATACACAGCAACAAATTGGCCGTGGGCAATTGTTTTCGCAGGGTTATATTACTGCCATTGCAAACCCAAAAGGGTGGGCATTTATGATTTCTTTACTCCCTCCGTTTATTAATGTTGATTTGGCGGTTGCCCCACAACTTGCGGTATTAGTGAGCATTATTATGCTGAGCGAATTTATCTGTATGTTGATTTACGCAACAGGCGGTAAAAGCTTAAGGCTGTTTTTGGATAAAGGCGATAATGTGAAGTGGTTAAACCGTATTGCTGGCGCGTTAATGATGTGTGTGGGCGTTTGGCTGGCGCTAGGCTAATACTAATTTGGATGATACCCATCCGAATACGGCAAATGGGTATTATCCTTGTAGCGTCTTAATCAACTAACTCAACTTGCTTAGACACATGGTTAAAGCACAGTTTCAACGTATCAATGGCAGTTTTTGTTTTTGCCGCTAAGCTGTCTCTGGCAGGTGTTACTGCATAGACAGTGTAATTTGGCATTGCCCATTCGGGTGCAATTTCAACCAGCTCTTTCGATTTTAATAAATGCCTGACTTCTGGCTCTGGTAGCACGCCATAGCCAACACCATCACACACTAATTTAATTAAGCTTTGCATATTATTTACGGTGATCTTCGCTTTTGGTAATGGCTTGCTTGCCAGCGTTGACGGGTTAAACGCATTACTGTCGGCGTTGCTATGGGCGATACGGGCAAAGTTGCCAAGGTCATCCCAACTTGCTTTATCGAGTTTGCTAATTGCATGGTCTTTATGAGCGCATAGCTTTAACGGCCAAGTAGCTAATTTACGAGCAACGAGGTTAGAGTCAGTTAATGGGCCAATCGCAATCGCTAGGTCAGCGCCGCATTTGATCATATCAATTGGCTCATCAGTCAAAATTAACTGAATACGTAAATCATCAAACTCGTTAATTAAGCGATCTAATGGCTCGCTTAATAGGCCGCCGCCAAACCCCACAGGCGCAACTAATTTGAGCTCGCCACTGGGCTTATTTTGTAATTGTTGCAATTGCGTACTGGCCTGATCAGCTAGTGCCAGTATTTTTAAACAGCTTTGATAATACAGATGGCCCGCCTCGGTTAACGTGAGTTCGCGTGGGCTGCGGTTAAATAGGCTCAATCCGATTTCTTGTTCTAATTGCTTAATGTGTTGACTGACAGCCGATGTGGTCATCGATAACTCTGCAGCTGCACTGCTCATGTTGCCTGTTTCAACAGTACGAGAAAATACACGTAATGTTTTTATCAGCTTGGAATTCATGGTTCAGGCCTTCTTAATTCAGTTTTAAGAAATCGTAAATTGTGAAAATTGGGACTTCTCATTAGTATGCAAACGCTAATTATTATCATTTATAAACAAAAAGTCACGGAGTATTATTATGACGAGGGTTGTTTCTTCTGTTTTACCACTCACCGCTGCTGTGTTCGCAGGTCTTTCCCATTTTGCATACGCTGATGACAAAAAACAAGACATGGAAGTAATCGTTGTATCAGCTTCTGGTTACGAGCAAATGCTAAAAGAGGCGCCAGCCAGTATCAGTGTTATTGACCGTGAGCAGCTTGAAAAGCGTTTTTACCGTGATCTAACCGATGCGATGACCGATGTTCCCGGTGTGGTTGTCACAGGTGGTGGCGACAGAAAAGATATCAGTCTTCGCGGGATGGCAAGTCAATATACTTTGATTTTAATTGACGGCCAGCGCCAAACCTCACGCGAAACTCGTCCAAACAGTGATGGCCCAGGTGTAGAAGGAGCATGGACTCCACCTATTTCAGCAATTGAGCGTATCGAGGTTATTCGCGGTCCTATGTCTTCACTATATGGCTCAGATGCAATCGGTGGTGTTATCAATATTATTACCCGTAAAACACCAGAAAAATGGTACGGCGAACTGCGTTTAGACAGCACGATTCAAGAATCAAGTGACTCGGGTAATATCAACCAAGGCAGTTTCTTTACTGCGGGTGGCTTAATTCCTGAGTTATTAGGTATGCAGTTATCAGGTCAGTTTTCAAAGCGTGACGAAGACGATTTTGAAGCTGGTTTTCGTGGTAAAGAGCAAAGCAATATAAAAGCTAAGTTTATCTTAACGCCCTCTGATAGCCATGAAATTATGCTTGAAGTAGGCTCTGCAAAACAAAAACTCGACGAAACATTAGGCAAAACAGTTGCTCCTTTAGCTGAAGGTGAAAGCTGTGGTCGACGTGGTTGCCCAGAGTCATCAACCACAGAGTACGACCAAGAAAGCTACTCACTAAGTCATAATGGTTTTTATGATTTTGGTTCATCACGCAGTTACTTAAAGTACGATAAATTCGATAATACCTCTCGTGAAATGTACGTCGAAAATACTGATGCGCAAACAAGCTGGACTTTACCTTTTACCAATCATAATGCTGCATTTGGGGCGTCATATTTAAAAGAAGAGCTGGACGACTACACCAGTAACCGCATTAGTGACTTAACGCATGTTGAGAACGAGCAGTGGTCAGTATTTGCAGAAGATGAGTGGGCAGCAACCAAGCAATTTAAACTCACTACCGGTCTTCGTTATGACCATGATGGCAATTTTTCAGGCCATTTCAGCCCGCGTTTATATGGTGTGTATACAGCGACTAAATCATTGACGGTGAAAGGCGGTATCTCAACAGGCTTTAGAGCACCGAATATTCGTCAATCTACCGCAGCGTGGGGGCAAGTGAGCCGAGGTGGTAATATTTACGGTAACCCAGATTTAAGCCCTGAAAAATCAGTAAACTACGAAATGGGTATCTACTATGATGCCAGCCGTGATTTATCGCTTTCAAGCACCGTATTTTACAACGAATTTGAAGATAAAATTACCCGTATTTCGTGCCCACTCACTCAGTGTACTGATGGGCCAAACCAGTTTGGTTCAATGCCAACGACCTATGTCAATGTGGATGAAGCCGTTACGCAAGGCTTTGAGTTATCAGTATCTTACGACATTACCAGTGAGCTTGATGTCAGTGCCAACTACACCTACACCGACTCTGAGCAAAAAACCGGTGAATACAAAGGCAGCCCACTTAACCAATTACCTAAGCATATTTTACAAACTTCAGTTAATTGGCGCCCGGTTGATAAGCTAGGTACGTGGCTGCGTGTTCATTACCGCGGCGAAGAAAGCCAGCCGACAACAGGCCCGTCGCAAGACAGCTTAATTGCGCCAGATTACACCTTGGCTGATATTGGTGGTAACTACGATTTAAGCCGCAGCATTAAGTTAGGATTTGGTGTTTATAATCTGTTTGATAAAGAAATCACTGAAGATGAATACGGATATGTTGAAGATGGTCGACGTTATTGGGTTTCTCTAGGCTTTAACTTTTAAATAATTATTAAGTTATTCGTATTTGCAGGTTTAACCACTAAGTTAATTGGTGGTTAAACCTTATTTTAGTAAAACTTAGGTTGTTATCTCAACGATAGCGCCGTAGTGCTGAATGACTTGCCCTGCAATATAATTTCCTTGTTTTGCGCATTTTTCAATAGCCTGATCCTGCAGCCAAGCCGACAAAAAACCAGCATTAAATGCATCTCCTGCCGCTGTTGTATCAATGACTTTATTAATTTTATTGGTAGGATAATGCGTTGCATTTTGCTGCTCTAAAGTACTGTATTGGCAACCATTTCCACCATCTTTAATTACAAGTTCTTTAACGCCTAATTCATGAAGCCACACTTTACAAGCTGAAATATCTTTGCAACTCCAAATCATTGCTTCATCATCAAACGTTACCAAAGCCAGGTCGGCTAATTGCGCCATCCGCTTATTAATATCCTGACAGTATTGCATCGAATGCCATAACGAAGGCCTGTGATTGCTATCATAAATTATTTTTACACCTGCGCGTTTTAAGTTTGTCAGCTCGTTAAGTAATGCATAGCAATCATCTGGGGGCAAAATTGCCAAACTAATGCCTGATAAATAAATAGCATCAAACTCAGTTAATTTATTGATGATATTATAAAATTTGGGCTGCTGAACAAGGTGCTTTGCTGCAGAATTATTGCGCCAATATTGAAAAGAACGCTCGCCATGTTGGTCTGTATGAATCATATAAAGGCCAGCGTGTCTTTGCTTATCTTTGAGAACAAAGTCGCAATTTATTTGATAATCCTGCCAACGAGCTATCATAGCTTGGCTTAATGCATCTTCACCCATGGCAGTTATATAACAGACATCGACTTTTTCGCCCGCTAATTTCTTTAGGTAAATTGCGGTATTCATGGTGTCACCACCAAAGTTTTGTTGCATGGCTGTGAACAGCTCGCCAGACAATTCCACCATACACTCTCCAATAATGGCGACTTTTTTAGCCTGCATTACAGAGTGACTCCTTTTTTCCAAATGGCGACTTCACGAATATCATTAACTTCGTTACAAGTTGGCTTACCATTTACTATCTCAACTAATAAATCGACAAATTCCTGATGCACTTCAGGCATGCTTTTACCGCTGACTAGCACACCGGCATCAAAGTCTATCCAGCGCGTTTTCTTATTTGCCAGCTCTGAGTTAGTAGCAATTTTTAAAGTCGGCACAAAGCCACCATAAGGCGTACCTCGACCGGTTGTGAATAGCACAATATGACAGCCTGCAGCGGCAAGTGCGCTGGTGGCAATGGGATCATTACCCGGTGCATTAAGTAAATTTAAACCAGCGACACTTAAGCGTTCACCATACTCAAGCACAGCCTGTACTTTGCTTGTGCCAGCCTTTTGTGTACAACCCAACGACTTATCTTCTAATGTACTAATTCCGCCTTTTTTATTGCCAGGAGAAGGGTTTTCGTAAATAGGTTGATTGTGTGCTTTGTAATAACCTTTAAAGTTATTAACCATGCTGACAAGTTGATTAAAGGTTTCTTCATCTTTACAGCGAGACATGAGTAATGTCTCTGCACCAAACATCTCGGGGACTTCCGTTAGGACTGTCGTGCCTCCTTGAGCAATTAAGTAATCAGAGAAGTAGCCAAGCATGGGGTTGGCTGTGATCCCAGATAGGCCATCACTGCCTCCACACTCAAGGCCAAATTTTACTTCACTGAGCTTGCCGGTTTCTCGCTTATCGTGTTTAACGACGTTGTAGATTTGTTCAAGCAGAGCTACGCCATCTTCAATTTCATCATCAGAGTGCTGTGAAATTAAAAACTTAATTCGTGATTCGTCTATTTCACCTAAACCCGCTTTAAACGCTGCTAATTGGTTATTTTCGCAACCTAGACCAACGATTAACGCGCCACCGGCATTAGGGTGTAAGGCCATATCTTGCAATAAAACTTTTGTGGTTGCTAAATCATCGCCTAACTGAGAGCAGCCAAATTGATGTGGAAATATGTGTACGCCATCAATTTCAAGTTCAGCATGGTTACGTAAAAACTCATCTTTCATTTGTTTGATCATGCCATTCACGCAGCCAACGGTTGGGATCAACCATATCTCGTTACGAATACCAATCTCACCATTGGCACGACGATAAATATTAACCTCAGGTGATGACTCCTCGGGGGCTTGTGCAACGAACTCTGGCTGATATTGGTATGTTAATTCATCATGCAACGTTGTTTTGATGCAATGTGTGTGTACCCATGCGCCAGGATTAATATCTTCAAGTGCAAAACCAATTGGGGCGCCATATTTAATGACTCGCTCACCCTTAGCAATCGGCTTAAGCGCAACTTTATGACCCTTATCTATATCTTCTAACGTTGTAAAAGAAAAGCCTTCAAATTCGATTCTTTCATTTGCATTGATTGGCTGTAAGGCAATGGCCACATCATCAGTATTGTGAAGTCGTAATAGTCTGCTCATGGTTATGACTCCAATAAGTTAACAAGCGTTTGTTCAACTGAGCTTGATAGCATTAGGCTTAGTTGCTCAGTCACTTTATCTGTAAGGCCTGCAATTTCATTTAAGTCTTTATCCCAATGCCACTTAGCAGCTAACACAGAGCTTACTAGCTCATTGGTTGTTATTGATCCTTGCTGATGTTGTTGCCATTGCTCGTTGAATAAAGCCAACCACTTTGGATTGTCGGCTAATTCAATTTTGTCGTCATTTCGCTCGCCACGATAAAACAATATTTGCCCAGCTAAAGCTGTTGCGATGAGTAGTGGTACAGTTTCGTTATCGCTAATATATTGCTCTAATTGAGGTAACAGGCGTGTTTTGAATTTAGTCATGCTATTTAATGAAATAGACATCAGTAGGTGACATATATAAGGGTTTCTAAAGCGGTTTAAAACGTCATTAGCGAAAACCTGTAACTCTTCTTTAGGCAAGGATAGAGTAGGGATGATTTCATCAAATATCAGTTTAGTAACATATTTTTCAAGAAGAGGTGAAGCGAGAGCCTCGCCAACTGAATCAATATTTGCCATATAGGCAAGTGGAACCATAGCAGTATGCGCACCGTTCAAAATAGCCACTTTACGCTGCTTATAAGGCGCAATATCGTCAACAACCTTAATGTTTAAGTCACTGCCTTTAAGGTGTAATACATCAGCTAAATGCTGTGGTCCTTGGATCACAAATAAATGAAAGTATTCTGCTGTTACCATGAAGTTGTCGTAATAACCGCATTGTTGCTGTAAAGCTTGATGTTCATCGCGCGGAAAGCCCGTCACAATACGGTCAACGAGAGATGAACAAAAATGATTGTGCTCGTTAAGCCAGTTCACAAACTCGCTTGGTAAATCCCATAACTGACTGTACTGCAATACAATATCTTTAAGCTTTTCGCCATTATAATCAATAAGTTCACAAGGAATTATGATCATGCCACTACTACTTGCACCATTGAAGTGCTTGAAGCGGTGAAATAACCATTGCGTTAGTTTTGCTGGAAATGCTTTTGCAGGTGTATCAGATAACTTGTCCTCGGGAATGTATTCAATGCCGGCTTCTGTCGTATTCGAAAAAATGACTTTAAGGTAGCTGTTCTCAGCAAGCTTTAAATAGTTATCAAACTCTTTGTAAACAGGGATTTCTTCGTTAACGCAACTGATAATACGCTGCTCAGAAACAGCTTTGTTTTGCTCATTGATACCACGAATAATACAGGTATATAAGCCATCCTGTGTATTAAGAAGCGGCAGCGAGTCGTAGTCGATGGGTCTTATGATAGCAACACCGGCATTTAAACCTGTTTGTTCGTTAAGCTTATCTATTTGCCAATCGACAAATGCACGTAAAAAATTGCCTTCTCCAAACTGCATTATACTCGTTGGATATTTGTTTTTATTAAAGTTTTTACGATTTAAAGTTTGCATTTTTGTGCCCGCTCTTAGCATTGTTACAGTGTATTGCAGAACATAGTAGTTAATTTTGCCACCGGTGGCAAATAAGATTTGACAATTTGCTACCGGTAGTCAAAACTGGCCTTTAACAAATAAGTAATACAATTAACGTTTGTTTATAGCTTTCCATTTAAAACTCACAAAATTTTTTAAATGGATACGCAGGTCATAGCTTGGATTGCCGTGTACCTTAATGAAATATAAAGGATTATATAAGACAACATGAACACACAACTGAACACAC
Organism: Pseudoalteromonas sp. P1-26; assembly: GCF_001401795.1. Classification (NCBI taxonomy): domain Bacteria; kingdom Pseudomonadati; phylum Pseudomonadota; class Gammaproteobacteria; order Alteromonadales; family Pseudoalteromonadaceae; genus Pseudoalteromonas; species Pseudoalteromonas sp. P1-26. The sequence goes on from NZ_LKDX01000016.1 coordinate 26,145, forward strand.
AAAGAAGACACAACAATGCATAAAATTCTTCTGAGCACGCTATTTCTCTGCTGCTGTTTATTTTTTATCAGTGCTTGCAGTGACGACAACAAGGTTATTCGCCTAACAATGGCGCATACATTAGATACCCGTCATGTTACCCATCAAGCCATGGAGTATATGGCAGAGCGTTTAGCTTATTACTCTGATAATCAAATGGAAATTGTGATTTATCCCGCAGCACAATTAGGCACGGAAAGAGAGTTAATAGAGCTATTACAAATCGGTAGTTTGTCGATGACAAAAGTATCGTCAAGCCCACTTGAAGGCTTTGTGCCTCAAATGAAAGTATTTGGAGTGCCTTATTTATTTAACGATAGTGAGCACTTTTGGAAAGTACTCAATAGTCAGCTTGGGCAAAAATTGCTTGATGACCTAGCTGTAGCTCGCCTTAAAGGGCTTGGCTATTATGATGCGGGTAGTCGCAGCTTTTACACAACAGATGCAGCTATTAGAACGCCCGATGACTTAATAGGTAGCAAAATTAGAGTTGTAACTAGCCCAATGGCTATTGCTACTGTGCAGTCTTTAGGTGGCGCTGCCACTCCCATTGCGTGGGGTGAACTTTATTCTGCCCTGCAACAAGGTGTTGTCGATGGTGCAGAAAATAACCCGCCTAGCTATTACCTATCTCGTCATTATGAAATTGCGAAGTACTACACCCTAGATGAACACACTTTTGTGCCTGACATCGTAGTTGCTAGTCAAAAGGTTTGGCAGCAATTAACGACTCAGCAGCAACACTGGCTGAAGTTGGCAATGCAAGATTCTGTTACCTATCAACGTAGTTTGTGGCAATCAGCATCTGATCAGGCATTACAGGCCGTTGTTGATGCGGGTGTTGAGGTTATTTACCCAGATAAACAAGTGTTTCAAGAGAAAGTAGCCCCTTTTCATGCCTCATTTAAAGGCACGCCTATCGCCGCACAAATTGCGGCAATAAAAGCGATGCAGGAGGCGTTATGAAAGAGTTTAATGCGAAAATAAATCAGCTCATTGAATGGGTATTAATTGTTGCGATGTTTGCCATTGTTGCAGTCGTTAGTTGGCAGGTGTTCTCACGCTTTATTTTGCGGTCCCCTAACTCTTACACTGAAGAACTTGCTCGTTTTTTACTTATGTGGATAGGCGTTTTAGGTGCTTCGTATGCCTATCGTACCCGAGCACACTTAGGGCTTGATCTTTTCTATCAAAAGATGATTCCAACGATACGTCGTAAGTGTTCATTTTTAATTGAGTTTTCAGTACTGATTACCGCGCTCAGCCTATTAGTTTATGGAGGCGGTATGTTGATGAACTTAAGCTTTGCATTAGATCAACGTTCAGCTGCTCTTGGGATCAATATGGGGTTTATTTACGCTGCTTTGCCAATTAGTGGCGTACTCATCACATTCAATTGCATTGAAAATATCATTTATTTTTTTAGACAAACACAGGAGCAAGAATAATGGAAATGACAGCCATCTTGTTGCTTGTTTGTTTTTTCACACTGCTGCTAATCAATGTGCCGATATCGATTAGTATTGCTCTGTCGACGTTGTTAGCACTGGTTTTACACATGGATTTTACCCCAGCGGCAACGACAATTGCGCAGCAAATGATAGGGGGAATAGACAGCTTTGCACTACTGGCCATTCCGTTTTTTATTTTATCGGGTCTGATCATGGGGCAGGGGGGCATAGCTAGGCGTTTAATTGAATCTGCTATGGCTATGGTCGGTTTTTTACCGGGCGGATTAGCGCTGGTCAATGTGATGTCTTGTATGATGTTTGGCGCAATTTCTGGTTCTGCAGTGGCGGCCACATCGGCGATAGGCAGCTTTATGGTGCCAGAAATGAAAAAGCACGGTTATAGTGAAAATTTCGCCGCCGCAGTTACGGCCAGCGCAGCAACCACGGGTATGCTAATACCGCCAAGTAACATCTTAATTATTTATGCTATAGCAAGTGGCGGAGTGTCGATCGCGGCACTGTTTGTTGCTGGGTATTTACCAGGTATTTTACTGGGATTAACACTGATGTTGGTTTGTGCCATCTATTCTTTAAAAAACAACTACCCCGTAGCAGCACGTTTACCACTTGCTTTGGTTTTAGAAAAAGTGATTGCAGCCATCCCTAGTTTGCTACTCATCATAATCGTTATTGGCGGTATCATAGGAGGTGTATTCACAGCCACAGAAGCAGGGGCTGTCGCTGTATTATATGCACTGGTTTTAGCTGTTTTTGTGTATAAAGAATTATCGCTAGATGAGTTACCTAAACTACTGCTAAAAGCTTGTGAAACAACGGCAATCGTGATGCTTATTATTGCCGCTTCTAGTGCGATGTCGTGGGTTTTATCTTATTCACACATTCCGCAAATAGTGAGTCAATTTTTCTTAACCTTAAGTGATAACCCATTACTGATTTTGTTATTAATCAATCTCATTTTGATATTAGTGGGTGCCTTTATCGATATGACACCTGCAGTGCTTATATTTACTCCGATCTTTTTGCCCGTTGCAGCACAGTTTGGCATGTCACCGGTGCAATTTGGGGTAATGATAGTGCTTAATTTATCAATCGGTTTGGTATCGCCGCCGGTTGGTAGTGTATTGTTTGTCAGCTGCGCAGTAGCAAAAACTTCGCTTCATAAAATCATTAAGCCAATGCTGCCTTTGTATTGTGTGATGTTTATGGTGCTTATGTTGGTGACCTATTTACCTGCCATAAGTGAGTTTTTACCTCGCTTACTAGGGTTGATTGATTAATAAAAACAATTGCTTTGCTAGAGTTAACAGCTTTTATGGATAAAAGCTTGGTGCTACTATAGCTAAGTTAGTTATTTCGGGATCTTCTATGTCAGTGACAATTAATGATATTGCCCGCTTATCGGGGGTATCAAAACGTACCGTTTCTCGTGTAATAAATAGCTCACCTGCGGTAGGTGAAGCAACACGTGAAAAAGTGCTTGAGATAATAAAGCAAACAGGCTTCTCGCCAGATAAGCAAGCCAGGGGTTTAGCCTCAAGCCGTTCGTATTTGTTAGGGCTAATTTATGATAACCCTGATGCACTCTATATTGATGAAGTGCAACGAGGTGCATTGAGTGTCTGTGCTGAATTAGGCTACGAGTTAGTAGTACACCCAGGTTCTGCAAAACGCGAAGATTTTGTTGATGACTGCTTACGTTTTATCGCTCGTTCAAAATTAGATGGCGTCATTATCTTGCCTCCGGTATCAGAAAACAAAGAGCTCGCTGCAGCTTTAAGAGATGTTGATTGTCCTTACGTAAGGCTTGCATCAGTTGATTTGGATGACGCTGATAATATTGTTGTATCTGACGAGCGTGCAGCAATGCGTGATATGGCAGACCATTTAGTCGAATTAGGCCATCAGGACATTGGCTTTATTTCTGGCCCACAAAATTATCGTTCATCAATAGAGCGTTTAGCTGGCTTTTTAGCTGAATTGCAGGTTTATGATGTAAATTTACCCTCAGAATATATTGTTGAAGGCAAAAATAGTTACGACAGTGGTTTAGAGTGCGCTAGGGAGTTGTTAAGCAAACAACCTAGGCCAACAGCAATCGTTGCTAATAATGATGAGATGGCTGCAGCTGTGCTCCGTGTGGCTAACAACCAAGGTATTAAAGTGCCGGAACAGTTATCGGTCGCGGGGTTCGATGACAATATTCTTGCATCTCGGATCATTCCATCGCTGACAACAATACGCCGACCTGTATTTAATATGGCATGCTTAGCCGTACAAAAGTTGATTAATCGCTCTCGTGGTAATCAAGACAAACTACCTATGCCAAAAACAGTAACGCCACATTTGGTGACACGCGAATCAACATCTCGAGTTCCTGAGTAAGCACGACATTATGTCAATAATGCCGTGCTAGATGTTTATAAGTTATACGCCTTTTTAACCAACCCATAAGTCAGTTGATAAGCAAGCTGGTGGGCTGTTTCAATCGTTATTTGATGATTTGTAACAAGCTCTGCTAAGTAGCGGCAATCAACTCGACGTGCTACATCATGCCTTGCTGGAATCGATAGAAAAGCTCGCGTGTCATCATTAAAACCGACGGTATTATAGAAACCTGCGGTTTCAGTTGTTTGCTGACGAAAACGCAGCATACCTGCAGGGCTATCATGAAACCACCATGCCGGACCTAGTTTTAAACTAGGGTAATGACCAGCAAGCGGTGCCAGCTCACGACTGTAAGTCGTTTCATCTAGGGTAAACAAAATGATTTTTAACTTTGGATGATTACCATATTTACTTAAAAGAGGCTTAAGCGCATTAACATACTCTGTTTGGCTTGGAATATCTGCGCCTTTATCACGTCCAAATTGATTGAAAATTGGCTGGTTATGATTACGATGTGCACCAGGATGAATTTGCATCACAAGTTCATCTTCAATACTCATACCTGCCAGCTCCGTTAGCATTTGGCCACGAAATAGTTCTTGCTCTTGTTCTGTTGCGTTACCTGTGCGGCATTTTTTAAATAATGCTTCACATTCAGATAGTGATAAATCAGCAGTAATCGCACTTGGGTGACCATGGTCGGTTGCAGTTGCTCGACCTTCCTTTTTAAAGTAAGCGCGACGAATGCGAACTGCTTCTAAATAACCTTGCCAAGTACTGGTATCTTGATCTGTTAACTCACCAAGCTTAGCGAGATTGTCAGTAAAGTCTTCTCGGCTCGCATCCACAACATCATCAGGCCTAAATGTGGTTATAACTCGTTTGGCCATAGCTGTATCAGCCATTTCTTTATGGTGTTCAAGTGAATCTAATGCACCTTCAGTAGTTGCTATGAGCTCAATGTTAAAGCGGTCCATTAATGCTTGCGGTTTATAAGCATCTGTTGCAAGTTCAGCGGTGATTTTATCGTAGTATTGTTGTGCGTTTTCAGAGTTAAGTTTTTCTTTAAAACCAAATACATCACAAAAAACGGCATCTAACCAGTAGCCACTTGGGGTACCTGCAAATAGGTAATAGTTATCCGCAAAAATCTGCCAAGCTTTTTTTGGATCTGCATTTTTTGATCGTGTTAAATCGCCATCGATACCATGCTCAGGAATACCAAGCTCGGTTAAATCAATACCTTGACTGTAAAGCATTCTAAATACATAGTGATCTGGTTTTATAAAGAGTTCAGTGGCGTTACCAAAGTTAGGGTTTTTATTAAACCACTTTGGGTCTGTATGGCCATGTGGGCTGACTATTGGAAGATCTTTTATTTCTTCATAAAGTTCTCGGGCAACACTAACAATTGCCGGGTCACTCGAGAATAGCCTATCAGGGTGAAGTGAAAGCGGCTGTGATTTAATTGACATAAGGTTCCTCAAAATCTTGCGTTGCCAGCGGTGGCAAAATTTAAATATGTAATGACTAAACTTAATTAGCAGTGAGTAACTTAGGCACGTTAGTTGTTTTTTAATGGCCTAAGGCTGTTATTTATGCAATCAACTTTAGCAAACATTGCCACCGGTAGCAATGTTGTTACGCGTAGATAAATCTAGTCTATCTAAAATGAAAAAAGCACTGACCCTAAGGGTACAGTGCTTTATTTTCTAACTTGATGGGGAAATCAAATAAACCTTCCTTGGTTTTGCTAAACGTAGTTAGAAGCTATAGCGGAACCCTAAGCCGAATGTACGACTATAAATAGAGGCTGAGTCGTTTAGAACAGTTGGTAGTTCGTAGTATTGACGATAAACCTCATCTGTAAGGTTTGTCGCATCAAATGTCACAACTAAGTCTTCAGTGACATCGTAACTTACTTGGAAGTCTAAACTTTGTTCTGGTCGACGATAAACACCTCGTGGATGTGCGAAACGACCTGAGCCATAGCGATTTAAGAATAAGTCACGCCAAACGTAAGAGAGGCGAGTGCTGAAATTTTCTCGTTCATAAATTAATACACCGCTGTAAGAGGTATCTGAAACACCAAATACGCTTCTGTTTGTGTATCCTGTTAACTCACCTTCGTTGCTAAAAATTGGAATGTCTTGATCCGAATCTAAGAAGGTACCACTTGCTTGAAGGCCAATGCCATCTAACCACTGTGGAACAGATTCAGGGAAGTAAACTAAGCCAACTTCAACGCCTTTCAGAACACCATTGGAGGTGTTGCCAGGTTGAGAAAGTATATAATCTTCCATCTCACCTGTTTCTGGGTTTGGAAATTGAGCTTGGCGTAATGAATCAAAAACAAACCCTTCAATATCTCTGTAGAAGTAGGTCGCATACGCTGAGCTACCTTCATTAAAGTAGTATTCTAGTGAGAAGTCATAGTTCGTAGATTCAACTGGGCGTAGGCTTTGATTACCACCGCTTGCGTTGCCGTAGCCAACATTTGTAGTGTCTGGACGTAAATTAATAAAACTATTTAATTGGCCAAACTCTGGGCGGCGTAAGGTTTGTGTATAAGCAAAACGAGTAATTAAATCATCGCTTAAATGATAGCGTAGCGTTAAATTAGGTAAGAACTTTGCGCTACTATTTCGGCCAGTACTCTGTACTATGCCACCAACTTCTCCATCCCAGTGGTAAAAGTCCATGTCAGCGCCTGCGTAGGTATAGCGAAGACCAATATCACCGTCTAATCGATTACCAAAAAGTTGTGTTTCAAATTGGCTTTGCACATATGCAGCCCATGAAGTTTGGTCGATATCGAAGTTCTTTTGTAGCGTCATTCGACGCTCGCCATCGGCGCTATCGTAGAAATTAAACGTATCACGATACTCTGCACGGTTTTGCCATAAATTTTTTGCATTAAAGGCAACCCATGATCTCGGCAAATCACTTTTCCCATCAAAGAAATCACTATTTACGTAGTGCGCTTCTGAGCCTAGAGATGCTAATGGAATAGGGTTAAATCGATTAGAATCACGACTACTGCTATCAGCTGTACGTTTATCATAACGAACACCTGCTTTAGCTTTTGTAAAGATACCCCAGTCAACATAGAAGTCGAGGTCAAGCGTGAATGTTAAGCCATCACCATTATCTTCACCGCCGTTGTCGAACATGGTACTGGTGGTCCATAAGCTTGGATCGGTTAAATCAAGTGGAGTACCAAACTCTTCATCGTAAACAGTCCATGCCATGATGCCGTCTTCATGATTGAAGTCTGCCATGACAAATGGAAAACGAGTATTTGCCTGCATAGCAACAAACTCACGTTCATATTTACTTGTTTGATAGACCAACTCAGATTTTAGTGTCGCATCTTCAGATAGCGCCCATTTACCACCTAATGCAAACATGTAGCTATCAGTTTGGCTCTTAGAAAAGTCGCCGCTGGTAAATGCACCTGAGTCACCCCAAGCACGAGATTTGATGACATTTGTGCCTTCAAACAACACTGGTTGTGTCACGGTTTCTACCCGTGAAGAATCTGCGTATGAGAATAGTAGGTGGTTATTACTTTCGTTGCGGTAGCCATTGTAAAATGCTTCGAAAATATACTCTGATGTATCATTTGGTGCCCATTGAAATGACAGGTTTACTGCTGGGCGTTCACGTTTACCAGTTAGATCTGACTGATTTAGTGCGTCACGACTTAGATAGTACTCAACCTCACTGTCAGTTGCAGGGTCATACATGGTTGCCCCTGGCGTTCTGTCCATACCGTGCTCAAGGCCAGTTGGCCATGGGTAAATACGATTTAAGTTATCAGCTCTAAATGGCACGAAACCACCTGGCGCACTATTTTCATCTCGGTAGCTGGTGCTAGCAAATGAAAGGTTAATTAATGCGCCTACATCACCAACAGATGACTCCCAACGATTGCTGGCAAGCACACTTACGATAGGATCGGTTTCTTCAGATTGGTCTTGATAAACGCCACGGGCATTGACCACAACCTTTGAGCCTTCAAAATTAAATGGACGTTGGGTGCGAACATTAAGCTGACCCGCAATACCGCTCGCTAATTGGCTGGCATTTCGTGTTTTGTAGACTTTTACACTTTCAAGAAGTGCCGCAGGTATGTCTGCAACAGCAAGTTGACGCCCTGCTGCGGTGAACATTTCGCGGCCATTAATTGTTGTTGTTACATCGGTTAAGCCACGGATTGTAACAGTATTTACTTCACCCGATGCGCGGTCTGTTACCTGTACACCCGTTACACGTTGTAGCGCTTCAACAAGGTTATTATCAGGAAACTTACCAATATCTTCGGCAACAATCGCATCAACAACCTGAATTGATTGGCGCTTGATATTAACGGCTTTATTTAAGCTGCTTCGGATCCCAACAACTTCAATTATTTCAAGGGAATCATTGTTGTCATTTGCTTGAGCGTTTTGTGTTTGCTCTGCGGCGTCATCTGCTGCATAAACACATTGCCCAAAAAGGGCCATACAAATTGTGCTGGCTAATGTCGTTTTCTTAAACATTTAAAATAACCTCCAAAATTATTTTAATGCGAATCAATAACAGAAGTTATTTGATTCAGTGTTAAATCAGCATCATTAGAAAAACCTCTAATGTTCGACAAGGTGCTGATATCGTGTGTTTTTTTATTAAGTGTATTTTTCCTGCAATTTTGCCACCGGTGGCATTTTTAGCCAAATAGTTGCACCGCAAGTAAGCATGCCAGGCTTGTTGTGTTGTCTTCATCCCCCTAACCACGCTCCTAAATTTTATAACACAGAAAATTTAGATGTTTAAGTATTATTATATTCTTTTTAATATTTTGTTACATGTTTCTGCTTATTTTCTAAAATAAGTTGTTTTTTATCAGTTGTTTATTTTTTCGGTGGAATTTCGAAAAAAGAGCATGAGAATGTAGTTACATAGCAATTCGTATTATTTTTATGCTTCATAAAGAGAGGGTTCAGTTGTAGTGCAAGGTTTGATTTCTTTTTGGTGCAAGACAAAAAACAAATGACATAATTGTTAATTTATTTATTAAAATTAATGCAGTAGGTCGTTTTTTAGCGTCAAATATGATGAGTAAAACACGCGAACAAGGTGGATGAAACCTCAAAATGCTACCGGTGGCAATTGTATTATGATATGTATATACTTAATGGTAATATTAGCTTGTGTAGACTAAAAATTTTCTAAAAACATTATAATTTCAACAGTTAGAGGAACACATATGAGGAAGGATTATTTTGGCCGGCTTGAAAAAAAGCTAAGGTTAATAAGCAAACCAGCATGGTTTGAAACCAGTATATTAAGAAATGCGTTTATCGCTTGCTTGAGCTTCTTGGTTGTAGCCTGTAATAGTCAGCAAAGTGTTGACATTCAGCCCAATGATGACGCTAAAACAGACATAATGATGTTAAGTGGGACTGGCAGTGATGATGCGGTGAAATGGGACTTTTACTGTAGTGAAGGGCAAAACTGTGGTCAATGGAGCAAAATAGATGTTCCTTCTAACTGGGAGCAACAAGGCTTCGGTAACTATGATTACGGCTACATCCCAGATAAACATAGCGAACAAGGTATTTATCGTCGTGATTTTAGCCTACCTGCTGATTGGTCTGGTCGCAAAATTGAAATTGTTTTTGATGGTGTGATGACAGATGCCACTGTGTTTGTGAACCAACAACAAGTGGGGCCAACTCACCAAGGTGGTTTTTATCGATTCAGCTATGACATAACGCCATTTTTAAAAAGTGGTGAAGCTAATGAGCTAAAGGTTGTGGTAGATAAAGTTTCGGCTAACAAAAGTATTGAAGCAGCAGAACGCGCAGCAGACTATTGGGTGTTCGGTGGTATCTATCGTCAAGTCTTTTTACAGTCTTTGCCACAATCTCATATTGACTGGGTTTCATTAGATGCAAAAGCGTCTGGTGAATTTAAAATGGATGTTTATCTCGAAGGACTTGATAATTCAAATGCTTCTGCTGTTGAAGCACAAATTTTAGATTTAGATGGCAACCCAGTAAGTGAAACGTTTAATGCCAAACTTGATGGTAACAAAGTGCATTTAGCCACTAATGTTGACTCTCCTGAGCTTTGGAGTGCCGAGACGCCTAATTTATATCAAGTACGTATTGATTTAAAAGAAGGCTCTAAAACTCTACATAGTTTCGATAAAACCTTTGGCTTTAGAACTTTTGAATTACGCCCACATGACGGCTTATATTTAAATGGCGAAAAAATTATCCTTAAAGGGGTTAACCGTCACAGCTTCCGTCCAGCAACTGGACGTACTATGACTAAACAAGCCAGCATCGATGACATTAAGACGATGAAAAGCATGAACATGAATGCTGTTAGAATGTCGCATTACCCACCCGATGTGCACTTTTTAGAAGCGGCAGATCGTCTTGGTATTTATGTTATTAATGAGTTAGGCACATGGCAAAAGCCAGTTATTGATACGCCATCAGCGAGACGCCTAGTTGCTCAGCTTGTTAAACGCGACCAAGCACACCCAAGTATTTTATTCTGGGCGAACGGTAATGAAGGCGGTTTTAATACCGATGTTGATGATGATTATCACCTTTATGACATTCAAAACCGTCCAATTCTTCATCCTTGGGAGTTGTTCCGTAATATCGATACTGATCATTACCCAACTTACTCGGAACTAGTAGCTAAAAAAGCCCGTAATGAAGTATTTTTCCCAACCGAGTTCTTACATGGCTTGTATGATGGTGGCCATGGTGCAGGTTTGAGAGATTTTTGGGACTTCATGATGTCAACTCCTGTTGGTGCCGGTGGTTTCCTATGGGTGTTTGCTGATGAGGGTGTTGAGCGTACAGATCAAAATGGCCGTGTTGATACCGACTTTAACCATGCGCCAGATGGTATTGTTGGACCTTATGGTGAAAAAGAAGCGAGCTTTTTTACAATTAAAGAAATTTGGTCACCAATCCAAGTTGAAAACTTAAAGAATGGCCAGTTACTTGCCGGTTCTTTTGACGGTCAGTTGCAAGTTAAAAACCTGTATGACTTTGTTGATCTATCAACTATGTCGCTCGAATGGCGTTTATATCAGCCAGTGACAGCGTTTTCTGATAAAAAGCAACTTGTAGCGAGCAATAAAGCCACACTCCCTGCTATTAAGCCAGACTCGACAGGAACAGTACAATTGAACTTACCTGACAATTGGCAGCAAAATGGGTGGTTAGAGGTTGAATTTTTTGACCAGCAGCAGAATTCAATTTGGACAGATGCTTGGCCTATCCAGAGTGCGGCTAAACTTGCAAAATTAACTCAAGAGCAATTTGAAAATCAGGCATCAGCAACTAAACCAGCTCAAATTGTTAGTCAAAACGAATCTGAGTTAGCGGTTAAGGCTGCTGATAGAAAAATTATTTTTGATGCAACAACAGGTCTATTAAAGTCATACAGTAAGCAAGGTCAAACTGCGGCGTTGACTAATGGTCCTAGGTTACTTCGTTCTGATAACTCACTAAATAAAGGGGTTTATAATGGTATTGGTTCATGGCTAACTCATGATCCAAATGCTGAGAAAGAAGCGCAACAAGATAAAAAACCGACAGAATTAAAGTCTGAAATTATTGCTAATGATTTAGTGATTGAAGTGATGAACCCGCCAGCAGGCATTACAAAGCTAACTTGGACTGTTCACCCTGAAGGTCATTTATCAATGGATGTTGATTACTGGCTTGACGGTGAATACATCCTTCATGGCGTTGGTTTTAATTATCCGAAAAAAGCAATTGAGCATAAACGTTGGTTAGGTGATGGCCCTTACCGTGTATGGGCTAACCGCTTAGAGGGCGTAAACTACTCTGTTTGGGAAAATGATTATAATGAAGGCGTTGCTGGCGAGCGCTGGGAATTACCAGAATTTAAAGGGTACTTCTCGGATATTCAGTGGCTTACATTAAGCTCTCAGCAAAGTGAAATCACTTTCTCTACTGCAACTCCAGATCTTTATGCGCGAGTTATGCAGCCTGATGATGGTGAGCGCCCTGATAATACATTAGCACTTAAATATGATGAAGAAATTAGCTTCTTACACAGAATTAGTGCAATAGGGTCTAAGTTCCATGCAGCCCACCACCTTGGCCCACAAGGTCGACCTGTGGCAGAAAGAGGAATAAACAATATCAAGCTAACGATATACTAATTTACAAAAAGTTACTCGTTTTAGTAAAAGCGCTGCAGAAACCTGCAGCGCTTTTTTGTTTTAATACACTAAAGTGCATTAATAAAGAGTGGTTATTTAGGCTTAAAATTTATTAGTGGTGTAGCACTATAGTTATAGGTCGCTTTTTAAATAGTTCTACTACATTGAGTTAGTCATTAACTGACAGACAACAATGATAACGACTATAAAGGCGATATATGCAAAAAGTAACACAATTATGTAAACGAAAATCAGCGTCGTTTACTCCGCTCGCAGTGCTCTGTGCTGCTATTTTCTCACAGCCAAGTTTTGCAGGGAGTTGGCAGCAAAATGTCAGCATTGGCGGTTTTAATAATGTTCATATTTACACTCCTGATACGCAATCAAGCATAGGCAATGGCCATTCTTTGATGCTTGTACTGCATGGCTGCGTGCAACCCATTAATAACTACTTAACTGCGAATCTCGAAGATGCAGCCGAAGCCCATGGCATGGTAATAGCCGTTCCTGATGCTATGAATAAAGCAGGCTATAGCTGCTGGTCATATTGGCAAGGAGCAATCAATCGCAGCTCTGGCGATTATAAAAATCTGGTTAATTTAGCCAATACATTGAGCGCTGATGCAACGCGTAATATTGACCCTAAACAAGTGTATATTGCAGGCTTATCATCTGGAGCCGCAATGGCTGCACAAACGGCTTGTGTAGCGCCTGATGTATTTGCTGGGGTTGCACCAAGCGCTGGGCCAACCATCGGCACAAGTTCAAGTGGGGCAATTTCGACCTGTGAAACAGTGTCTGAAAACACCTTTGTATCCCGCTGTGAAAGCTATGCTGGCAGTTATAAAGATCATTTTGCCACACAAATAGCGGCAATTGGTCATGGTACTGCCGATACCACAGTGAATACCTGTTACAACCAGCAAAACGCAGATGGCTTTGCTGCCCTTTATGGGGTTAATCAACTTTCAGGCACAACGACAATAAGTGATGATGCAACGCGTAACGCTGAGCAGTCACTTTGGCAAGAGAATCGGGTTGCTATGCTGTGGTTTAATAATTTGGATCATTCGTGGTCGGGCGGGCAAGGTGCGTCTGGCGATTATGTGGCGGCAAACAGTATTAATTTTGCAACCTATCTCGGTGGGTACTTTGCGGCTAATAATAAACGAGTTGATCGTAATGCAGGCCCTGAAATTACTAATTTAACTGCCACAGACAGTAATAATCAGCTCACCATTACAGGCAGTGCAGTCGACCCAGAAGGCAGTGTAACCAATGTTGATATTAACGTGTATAGCCTAGTCAGTGGCGCGGCAAGCTTAATTGAATCACTGAACGTGCAAGTCGATGCGAATAATACCTTTAGCGGGGTGACAAGTGCACTCAGCGATGGACTTTATGAAGTGCGTGTCAGTGCCACAGATAATGAAGCGAAACAAGGTGATGAAGCTAATCTTACGGTACGCGTTGGACCAGAGCCTGCAGCTACAGCACCACTACTGAGTGATACTGCGGCTAGTGTAAACGGGCAGTGCGCTACAGTGACGGGAACGGTGATTGATAATAATCAAAACTTAAGTACTGTAGTGGTCAGTTTTAGCAATGGTGATGTGACAGCTACAGTGAATGGGCTTGAGTATTTTGCTGAGCAATGCAATCTAGCTGGCGGCAATAATAGCGCAGTGATCACCGCAACAGATGATACCGCGCTGACATCAACAGATAGCATTAGTTTTGTCATCGATGCTGGCGTGACAGGCGATTACAATCTTCATATCAACGAAGGCCATATTAGTTGGGGCGAAGGTTATTCTGCCTGTTATTTAGCGTTTGGAACCGCTGCCTTTACAATGCGCGAGTATTCAGCGGGTACAAATCAATGTCAGTGGATTGCTGATGATGATTCAAGTTGTGCAGGGCCATTACAAGCATGCAAAACCACCACTGAACCGACTAATGACGCAGACAACGACGGTGTGCTCGACGGCGCAGATAATTGCCCGAATGTAGCGAATGCTGATCAAGCTGATAACGATAATGACGGGATTGGTAATGTGTGTGACAGCACTCCTGATGGTGAAACGAGTGACTCTGACAGCGATGGTGTTAGTGATAGCCTAGATAACTGCCCGCTGGTGGCCAATAGTGATCAACTGGATAGTGATGCAGATGGTGTGGGTGATGCGTGTGACTCAACACCGAATGGTGATTACCAATGCAGCGAAACTACTTCAAGCAACTATGCACATGTGCAAGCAAATCGCGCAACCACGAATGGTTCTTACGCCTATGCGGTGGGTTCAGGTGATAACCTAGGTCTTTATAACACTTTTTATACCAGTATCTTAGCGCAAACTAGTGCTGGGTATTATGAATTAGGTAATTGCCCTAATTAATAGATGTGTGTCGCCCATTCGGGCGACACTTTTTTCTAAACAGCGTTTAGAACTTATAAGTCAGAGTTAGGCTACCGTTTGTTGGCGCGCCATAATAACCCACAGTTTGTAAGCTATTGATGTATTGCTCATCAGTAATATTATTAACGTTTGCCTGTACTGCAACTTGGTCATTAATATTCCAACGCGCGAAGGCGTTTAGCAGCGCGTAACTACCTTGCTTAACATTGTAATCAGTGCTTTCGATTTTAGATTGCCAACGGCCATTTAAACCAACAACCACTGCATCTGTTAATGCATAGTCTACTGTTACACCAACAACATCGCGAGGTGCCCATTTATTGGTGTCATCACCATTTTCATCTGTTACATCAATATGCGTATAAGATGCGACGATATTCATAGCGTCGGTGATTTTACCTGTGACTTCAAATTCATAGCCTTCTGATTCAATAGACACGCCTTCATAGTAATAAATGCCATCTTCTGTCAGGCCTGCGTATTGCGCAAAGTTATCTTGCTCAGCAGTAAAATAAGCAAATGTTGTCATTAGGGCATCATCAAACCAAGAAGCCTTAACACCGGTTTCAAAGTTAGTGCCTTTGGTAGGTGCTAAGTATTGGCCGTTGTAATCAGCTTGCTCTTGTGGCTGATAAATATCTGAGTAACTAGCATATAAGTTTAAATCATCATTTAACTTATAGGTAAAACCGATATATGGGCTAGTTTCGCTCTCATCATTATCGATAGATGCACCGGCATTCATGCCTGAGCGTTCAAATTCAATAGCGTTAAAACCAACCACAGTAAATAATTTATCCGTAATATTTAACTGAGCAGAGCCAAAGTAACGGGTTAGCTTTTGTTCAATATCTGAATACAGAACCGGCTTTAACCATTCAGGTTCTGGGATCGCATCTAAATCGTACGGGAACGCAGGCGTTGGTCCATAAGCCGGTGTATTTGCAAAATCAAACGGGTATTGATACATCACATCATCACTTTTTGCATGGCTTACCCCAAAGCTTGCTTGGTGCTCTTTACCAAACAATTCAAAGGCACCAAATGCTTTGATTTCAAATAAATCAGCATCTACTTCGCTGTCGTAACGACCCGGCCAACCACTTAGGCCAAGGTTAGTATCTTTATCAATGCTGCCACTGGCATAAAACAGTTTATCTTGCTCTTCAAAACCACGGAAGTTGTAGCTCGCTTGAAGTTGCCACGCGTTTGCAAAAACATAGTTGTATTCAACAAATGCAGAGGTGTTAATGGTGTCCCACATTGTCCACTCTTGGGTGGTTGTGTCGCTGACATCCCATTTAGCTTGCGTACCATCTGTGTAGTTATAAACAAGGCCGCCCCAAGTATTGCCATCGGTATCTGCATCTTGATATGAATAACCAATAGTAACCGTTGAGTTATCTGTAAGCTGACCATCTACCACTGCAGAGAAAAACTCGCGGTTGTTCTCAAGGCCATCTAGGTATGACTCTTTATCTTCTGCAGCAGCCACAAAACGAGCAGCCCAACTACCTGATTCGGTTAGTAAAAGAGAATAGTCAGCTTGTAAACGTTTAAAATCCCATGAACCAACAGAGACGCCGATCTCGCCGCCGTTTTCGTTTTTAGGGCGTTTGCGCACATAGTTAAGCGTACCCGATGCATTACCTACACCAGTGAGTAAGCCATTGGCACCACGAATAACTTCAATTTTTTCGTAGCCGTATGCTTCCATTGCGCCGGTAACGATACCCCAGTCATTCGGTAAGCCAACGCCATCGATTTGTGTATTCTTAATTTCAAAACCACGTGATGTGTAGTTGGTACGGTTAGTTTCCCATTCTTCAACATTGATACCAGGTGCTAAGCGTAAAGCATCATTAATGTTAAAAGCGGAATAATTCTTTAGTTGCTCAGCAGAAATCACACTGATTGATTGCGGCGTTTCATCAATTTCTAGCGCTAAACCTGTCGCTCCTTCACTAATACGGTTTTGTCGAATACCCACAATTTCGATTTTTTCGAGATTAGCCTCTACGTCAGTCGTTTGCTCTGCAAAACTGATTTGAGGGTAAAGTGCACAAAGAATAGCGGTTGCAATAGGCAACTGAGTGAATTTCATTTTTATCTCCGCGTGTTATTAGCAAATTTTTATAGGGTTATTGTTTTTAATAAGGAAACAATCGGCGGGTAAGTTATCACAAGTGATAATAGTTATCATCACCATTCATCTCAAAAGTGATATGTTAATACAAATAAATGTAACAAATTGTTTCAAAGAGTTTTGTCTGTATGAAAAGGCGAGTTTACTAATTGGGTATGAAAAAGGCGCCCTGAGGCGCCTAGATAATTTTATTTATTATTACTCGACATCGAGCTGCCAACGGACGCGGTTATTACTAGTAAAATAGCTAACCATTGCCACACGCTTAAAAACTCACCTAGGATTATAAAGCCAGCTAATGCTGCAATCGCTGGCTCTAAACTCATCATAATGCTAAAGCCTTGCGCTGGCATATTACGTAGTGCCACCATTTCTAAGGTATAGGGCAGTGCACTTGACATGACTGCCACTAAAATACCGAGCGGTAATACTTCCCAACTCAATAGTGCAGCGCCTTGAGAAGCAGCACCATAAGGCACAAGTACAATCGCGGCGACGCTCATACCCATGGCAACGGTCATTCCGCCTGAGCCTTGGTTTCCGGTCTTTTTGCCAAACAATATATAAAACGCCCAACACGCTCCCGCCGCAAGGGCTAAAATAACACCTACAGGGTCAAGGCTGTCTTCGCCTTTCATATCTGGGAGCAATAAAATTATGCCAGCAATGGCGCAGGCGACCCAAAATAGGTCGCGTTTTTTATGTGACGAAAGAAGAGCAACCGCAAGGGGGCCAGTAAACTCTAGCGCTACACCTATCCCTAAAGGAATACGTTCAATCGCGTAATAAAACAGAATATTCATGCCTCCTAAACTCAAGCCATAAACGATGATCGGCATACGTTGCCCAATAGGCGGAAATGCGCGCCAAGGTTTAAACACAAGGCACAAAATAGCTGCTGAAAAGCCTAAGCGCAGTGCTGTGGTGCCTTCAGGGCCAATTAAAGGGAATAATTGCTTTGCAACAGAGGCTCCAGATTGAATGGTAACCATTGCGAGGAGCACGCAAATAACAGCAATAAAAAACGGTGGAATGGTGCGCTGCATCACTGTCCTTATGAAAGTTAATAGCTCAAGTTTGCGGCGATTCTACTGATGTTTTATTGGAGAAGAAATGTTTTTCGTTAAACGGACACAGATTTTCGATAAAGCAAAATTATGGGTATCAAATTGCTTTGATACCCATACTCAGAATGCTTAAGCTCGACTTGCTTGTTCAAAGGCTGGCATGATGTTTTGCGTGGTCTGTTTTTGTTGCTGGCGTTTGCCCATTTTAAAGAAAATAGCAGCAAATACAGCAGCGACAATGTCGACCATATAACTTGAGTAAAAGAGAGTGTTAACGTCACTTGAGGCAAGTTTTAAAAGTGTAGATAACACCATTAACGCACACAGGCTCGCTAGTATGTAAAAACCAGCAGTGGTTGCCTTTTGTACAGGGTTTAAGAAGCTATATATCACAAAAACAAAAAAAGCTGCGTAATAACTGTATAGGGTTGCGTTGTTTGTGTTGCTCACAAGAGTAGGTAGCCATTTTGCAGCAACGAGTGTGAAAGCGACAGCTATCATAGACCCTAAACAAACACCAATAGTGAGCCTAGCCATAAACAAGGTACTGCGTTTATTGGGGTCTTTTTTAAAGCGTTTATCTATCCATAATAAGTTACCTGAATAGAATAAGAAGGCGCCTAGTAACCCCATAATAAAGTAGCCCCAACGACCCCAATCTCCACCATAGGTGCCAAAATGGAGTGAGAAAATACTGGCAACCATGTTACCCCACACCGCATCTTCGCCTTGCGGGTAGCTTGAGTTAACCACTTCTAGCGTGTATGGGTTCATAAATAAGTAATCGGTATCCGGGCCACGTACTACCGCATTATTGTTACTCATCATAAACACCGCAGAAGGTGATGCTGAATTTAAATTACTATAGCGAATGTGGATTGGCTCATAGCCGGGGGCATAGCTTTTCGCTGCGAGTAATTGCTCATCAATACGTGGTAAGTTCTCAATATGAAAACTTTGCGCGGCAGGTGTAGGGCGCTGAAACAATGGCTTACCATCATAAAATTGCGCTAAACCACCATAAATAAAATCATGAAACGCAAACACTACCACAGTAAATGCAATGACTAAGTGAAATGGTAAACTGGCGATACCGATAAGGTTATGGCTATCGAGCCAGAATCGACTAGGCCCTTTTTCCTTACGCAGTGCAAAAAAGGTTTTAACTAATGTCGGCAGTAAAATAATTACCCCAGAGACCAAAGCTAAAAAGTACAAAACACAGGCAATGCCAAGAATATAAACACCAGATTGGTCATGGCCAATTTCGCCTATAAAGCCTGCTGTACGGTGTAAATAATCAACTAAATCGGCAAGTTCGTTTTCGGTTTGTGCGCTGACGTTTAATGTGCCATCAGCATTTAGGTGTGCGAAGTTAAGTTGTTTATCAAGCTCCATGCCTCGGGCATTGCCTTTGATATACCACGAAAGAGGTGCATCTTGGGTATGTAAATCAAGGTTAAAGCCTTTGGCAAGTTGCTCGCCTCGCTCATTAATCGCAGTATCTACCAGCGTTTGGTAGTCATAATTAGAGCTGGTGATTTTAGGAGCTTGAATAGGTGCTGCCCATTGCTGGATTTCATGCTTGAACATGGTCAAACTGCCCGCATAAAAACCAATAAACAGCACTAAACCTGCAATGATGCCTGTCCATGTGTGTACACCTTGATAGGTGCGAAGAATATCCGATCTTACTTTCATGATGCACTCCTTAGCATAAAAAACACCCCATAAAGCAGCACAGTTAAGCTGCCAAGCACAAGCCACGCTTGTTTTGCTGAGTTGAATAAATAACTAAAACTAAAAATGGTTAGCCAAACAGGCGTGATCATCCACATGTTAAATTGCACTTTATCGCGAGCATCAATGCCTCCTGGGCCATACCAAGCAAAAAAAGCAACGAAAATAAATGAGAGTGCCAGCCCTAAAAATACACCTGCTAGGGTTTTTCCTAACCAAGTCGGCTGGCGTTTAGATGAGCTTGTCATGAATTATCCTTTTCTTTGCAGCAGGCTAGTAAAAGGGATCAGCATCAACATTAGCATGATGCTAAAGATGATGAAGAACACGGTTGCCGTGGTTGAAAACTGTTGAAGGGCAAGTATTAGTGCGCAAACGGTTAACGTAATTGAAAGTAATCGCCATTGTTTTTTGATTGGTTTTTTTAAGAATCGCTGCTGCTTTCTGGTGCAGTAGAAAATACTGACAGCGAAAACGACAAGCAGGGTAACGGTAAAAATGAGCATAAGATTATAGTTGTAGTTGATGTTAAATCTTATTGTAAATGATAACTAAACTCAATTGCAATATTATTAGGCTTGTGTTAATTTCCTAGCGCTTTTCTATCAAACTTAATTTGTTTAATTCTAATAATCTCTTACGGGGAAAGGACATTGGCTACTGCATTTAAACTTAATTCACTCACCAAAGTTATGCTTGCATCATTACTTGTTACGCAAGGCTCAGCATGGGCTGACGACGACCAAAGCAGTCGAAAATCCATGGATACCATTGTTGTTACAGGTGAAAAAACAGAGAAGTCACTTAAAGAGACCATGTCGTCAGTGGCGGTTGTTGATAAGTCTTTACTAGAAAACGGCCAACTTGCTTCGATATCTGAAGCACTGTCAGAAATGGCGAACGTCGTTGTGTTAACGGGCTCGGTGCCAGATATGCGAGGCGTATCAGGTAATGGTGGTGCAACGGGTTTTAACTCATTTAGTGGTGGCTCAAAGGCTCGTGTTTCAACCTTGATTGATGGTGTTAGCCAACCGTTTGTAGCCGATTTAACCGGTGATACGGGGCTGTGGGATGTAGAGCAAATTGAAGTTTACCGAGGGCCGCAATCAACCAGTAATGGTCGTAACAGTATTGCGGGGGCTGTCTACATGACAACAAAAGCACCTACTCAAGAATTTGAAGGGGCAGTACGTGTCGGTTATCGCAACCAAGATAGCTACCTAGATACTGCCGCAGTGGTATCAGGGGCGTTAGTTGAAGATGTATTAGCATTTCGTTTATCAACTCAATATGTTGATGGCGAAACGTTTTCAAACCCACCGGTATACGAAACAAATCCAACTGATCGTGAATTAAACAAGTTAAATACCAGCAGCACACGCGCTAAATTACTTTACACACCAAATGAAGATCTTGCTGTACAGCTAACTTATTCAACTTACAGTGAAGAAGGTAATTCGGGTCGTAAATACTTTTTAGCGGATGAGCCATTTGATTATGAGCCACTATATCAACGTATTATGGATACTGAATCTGATACCACGCAAGTAAATGTTGATTACAAAATTAACGATGATTTATCGTTAGATGTTTTAGTTGCTTACATGGATTACAAATGGGGCTTTGAGGCATACGAGCCACTTGAAAGCGCAGAATCTGACGTATCAATGGATGAGAGTAATATCACTGTAGATTCCAAACTTAACTTTGGTTTAAGCAATGATTTTTACTCAGGCTTTGTTGGTCTTGCTTACTTTGATCGTGACCAAGACTTTGAAAGTGTGGGAGCAACCAACTATTACGGCGACGATAGCAGTAAATCGACCGCTGTTTATGGTGAAACAAGCTTTAACCTAAGCCGCGAATTAACATTAACAGCGGGTCTGCGTATTGAGCGTGAAGAACAATTACGTAATTTCAATATGGCATTTCGTGGTGATATGCTCGTTGAGCAACTTGATAATTCACACACACTACGTTTACCAAAGCTCGCGATTCAATATGATATTAGTGACGAAACGACTTTATTTGCCAGTGCACGTCGTGGCTACAACGCGGGTGGTGGCGCACTCGATTTTACCGCTGAAGATTATTACTATTACGACGAAGAAACCGTTAATACCTATGAAGTAGGTTCGCGCAGCGTTTTAAATAATGGCGACATGAATATTAGTGCTAATGTGTTTTACAATAACTTCAACGGTTATCAAGCGCTAAGCTCTGAGCGTAAAATCACTAATATTGAAGATGCTCATAGCTATGGTTTAGAAGTAGAAGCCTACAGCATGCTGGGCGATCAGTGGCAGTTACATGGCGGTTTCGGTTTATTGAAAACTAAAATTGATGAATCATCAGCCTTTCCTGATGCCGTAGGCAATGATTTAAACTCTGCACCGGAGTTAACGGCAAGTTTAGGTCTGTCGCATTGGTTTACCGATAGTTTAAAAGTGAATTTAAGTGCCAATTATGTTGATGAATTTTATGGTGACTTAACAAACACAGAAGAGCGTGTTGCGGGTGATTACACTATTACGCGTTTATCGATAACTTATGATACTGAACAATGGTTGATAAGTGCCTTCATCAACAACGCCTTAGATGAAGAAGCATATACCTCACAAGAACCTGTCAGTGGTCGTTACCCACAAGGCTATGTGGCAGTGGTTAACCCGCAAACTATCGGTGCATCTGTTACTTATCGATTTTAAACTAATCGCTAGTCGCTGAGCTGGATCAGCGACTAGCTTAATTTAAAGCGATTAATTTGCCCGTTTAAGTTATTCGCCAAGTTAGCCAGCTTACTCGATGAGTCCGAAATGCTTTGCGTTTGTTGCTGCGACTTTCGACTGGTATCTTGTACTTCGTTTAAGCGCTGGGCGATTTCTTCGGTCACTTGAGATTGCTGCTCAGATGCAGAAGCTATGGTCATATTGGCATCAGAAATGGCTTTTGCTTGTACGCTAATTTCATCGAGCATAAGGCCCACTTTTTCTGAGTTTATCACCGCTTCTTTAATTTGATTATCGCTAGAGCGTATCCTCTGCGTTACAGCATTGGTTGCAGATTGCAATGAGTCAATTTTATCTTGGATCTCAAGAGTAGAGCTTTGTGTGCGACTAGCTAAAGTTCTTACCTCATCAGCTACAACGGCAAAACCTCGGCCTTGTTCACCTGCTCTTGCAGCTTCGATTGCGGCATTGAGTGCCAATAAATTAGTTTGTTCGGCTATATTACTGATAACACTTAAAATAACCGTGACTTCATTTACTGATGCTTCTAATTGGTTAAGGTCTGTTAGTGATTTGGTGAGTGTATCGGCCACTGACTCAACAGAGCTAACTCCTTGTTGTACAACCTGTAGACCTTCTTGGGTTTTCTGATTAGCTGCGGTGGCACTGCTTGCCGCTTCTGCACAGTTTTGAGAGACTTCTTTAACGGCCGTTGAGTTTTCATAGACTGAGCTTGAAATCACCTCAATCGCTTGGCTTTGAATATCATTTAGCGTTTTAGCTTGCTGTGAAATTTCATCTAGGCTTTTTGCTGCCACTTGCGCTTGCTCTGATTGATCATGTATTTCTTTAAGTAGCTGAGATAGCTTATCAACCATAATATTAAAGCTGCTCGCAAGCTGGCCTATTTCGTCATCAGCTTTGTGATCAATATAACAAGATAAATCACCTTCAGAGATACGCTTTGCTTCATCAATTAAGGCATGAGTTGCTTTAATCACTTTTTTCTCTAATTGCCAGTAACACACTATCAAGGTAGCAATAATTGTCAGGACTAAAGCTGTGCTAATTAAACTTAGAGTGACAACATGATCATGATTGCTTTTAACATCCGCAGCACTTTTTTCCTCGACTGAACTTAAAAATGCTTTTACGGGTTGCTGAATTTTCTCAACTTCGGCCATGTAAGCATCGTTGGTTAAAAGCGTAATAGCTTGTACCCATCTTTTGTGCTCGCTTGTGGTTAAGTTATTTGTATCACGGCCAAGTAAATCATTGACTAAGCTAAACGCTCTTTCTTCTGTTTCAACTAGTTTGAGTGATAAGTCGTTGGATTTTTGCAAGAGAGCTAAATCATCAGCAGCCACATTAAAGGCCTTTAAACGCTGCACATAGCTTTTCTTTTCGCCATTTAGCCAAGCTGCTTTACCTTGAATTTGGTTAACAAGCTCTTGGTATTCTTCTTTATAGCGGTTTTCTAAGGTTACAACATGTTGACGAGCAAGTTCGGTTAGATGAATCGAATTTGAAGATGAAAACTTAGCAAGGTGACTTAGCTCATAGCGCTGTTGAGCCGACTCCATACTTTCATCTTGGCCTGATTGCAAAAATAGAATAATGAGGAGTAGACCTGCTGCAAGGGTAATAGTTGCTGCAAAAACGGATCTGAGTAAAAAGCGAATAGTCAAAATATTACCCTTCTCATTGAAAGTAAATATTATTAACCATAGTACAAAAATCTAATTTCAATAAAAATTACGAGTAAGTTAATTAGAGGTCGTCATTTAAGCTTGTAATGAAGGGGCTAAAAATAACAAGGGCAGTGTTCACTGCCCTTGAATAATGCATTTATTGGTCTGCGGGATACACAACACCAAGTTGGCTTCGTGCTTCATCGAGCACCGCCATAACTTGTTTTGACAGTGTATGAGTATTAACTGATGACTCAATTTGTCCGGCATTGGCAGCTTGAATAAAGTGGCTTACTTCATGGCGCATAAAGTGTTCATCAAATGGCTCAGAGAGCTCTTCAACTGTGCCATCGTTACCGATATATTGCATACGCTTTAATAAAGAGACTGCTTCGATACGAATACGGCCTTTTTCACCTTGGATCTCAGTAAAGTTATCGCCTTGCGAGATTTTCGAATAGCTGATCACCGCTTGCTTATCAGCGTAATTTAATAATACATCGCCAGCTCCATCAACGCCGGTTTCTAGTAACACACCACTGGCTTTTACACTCTGAGGCGCGCCCCATAATCCGAGTAAAATATACAGCGGATAGATACCTAAATCGACTAATGCACCGTTAGCAAATTCTGGCAAGAAAGTATTTGGTCGCTCGCCATTTTTATATTTATCGTAACGTGATGAGTACTGACTATATTGACCAATATATTTGCGGGGTGTGCCAATTTTTGTGATGGCATTTTTTAAGCGTGCAAAGTTTGGTAAATGGGTGGTCATCATCGCTTCCATGTATAAGCGTTGATGTGTTTTTGCCGCCTGAATGATGGCTTCAAGTTCTTTACTGTTAGCAGCTGAGGGCTTTTCACCTAAAACATGTTTACCTGCTTTTAAACACATTACAGCATAGTCTTTGTGTAAGCTATTTGGTGCGGCGATGTAGACGGCATCGACTAATGGGTCTTCGCATACTTGCTCAATATTGGTAAACACTTTTGCGTCTATAGCGTCGTGCTTTGCAAGGAAAGCCTCGCCTGTTTGCTGCTCTCGAGAGCACACACCATATAAGGAGAATTGTTCAATTTGTTTAGCTGCACTCAGTAGTGTATCGCTTATAAAATTGGTACCTACAATCACAAAGTTCATGGTTACTCCTCGTTGTTTTGTGCAAGCCTCGCTTGCCAATCCTGTTCAAATTTTTCCATTTGTTTATGTTTTTTGCTTAACAAATGTTTGTCTTCATCTTCTTGCGCCATGTAAGGACCAACGCGGCATAATGCACAGTGTTTTTCACCTAAATAAGCAGGTAAAGTCAGCTTATCGGTAATGTCATTGTCAGTTTTTTCGCTAAATACATAGGTAATGCCGCTGGTATCTTTAACGTGTTTATCGCGATCTACATTGCGAATTTTATAGCCCGGGAATAAATTAATATCGAATGGCATTTGCCCTAGATATTGGCAAGTCAGCCCTTGATTTAAGCTGCCTTCAATATTCCATTCGCGGTATGGTTTTACATCTTTAGAGGTGATGTAGCAGAGCATCGGGCCGTTTTTATCTAATGCGAACTGGCTTGCGTAGTCTAGGTAGCGATGCAACAAAGCACGGTTTAAAACATTCATACCACCTTGTTGGGTATGTGCTTTAAATGCAGCTTCACCTTTAAACGCTGGTATAAGTGGAAATTGAAAAATAACCACATCGAAACAGGCGCCATCTAAGCGCTGCCACGAGTCTGGCTTTGTGACATCAAACTCGGTGAGTGTTTCAATGTTAAGTTGTTGCAAGGCGCTAAGTGCATTGTCGGCATATTTTTGTTCTATGGTGTTTGCATCATCATAAGTTGAAGCAACAAGCTTGGCAGGTTTTATATAACGAGCAACAGAGTGTGAAAATGATAAATCACCATCGCCAACCGTTAATATGCGCCAACTAGGGTCTAAAAACATGTTGCTATTTGCCTTGTGCTGGCGTTGTTTCTTGCGCGATTTCAGGGCAAAGGGCTAAGCGAGTTTTAAGCCCTTCAATGGCTATTTGCTTAAAGATTAAGTTAAAACTAATCAATACGGCAATAACGATATGAATAGGACCATGGGTAAAACCCGCATCTGTGTCAAAAAGCATTAAGCCGAATAACAAGAACATGGTAGCTAAAAATATTTCAATCAACTGATTAGAATATAGCTTTAAATTGCCTTGGTTTTTATGATCTTTTTTAATGTGAATTGCACAAAAAAATGGGATCACTTTTACCTTAAAGTGGGCGTTTTTTTCTACGTAATTTTCGCCAAGGTGGTCTAGTTTAGCGCGCAGTTGATCTATCATAGCAAGTCCTTAAAAAACTGAGCCGCGGATGTTACCGTAAACGCAAGAAAAGGGCTACTCAGGATAGATACTCATGCCAATTACAAATATGTGGCATACAAAAACCACAGACGTTAAAACAAAACGCATTTTTTGATAATCAACGTGATAGGTTTGCCACTGTGGTGAGCTTTTTTCAAATAACAGCACTAACCAAAAACTTGCTGCGAGCCAAGCCAGTATCCAAGTTGCTGGTAAAAAGCTTAAAAAGCCAATCGGTAAGATAGGAATAATCGCTTTTATAGCATCAGCATGGGTTTGCTGTCCTGCATGCCATAAATTGCCAGCCATAAAGGCTAAAATAGCGATGCTATAAAAAGTGAAAAAGTCTAAGTTGACGGCATTACTTCCTGCAATAAGTGGCCAACCTACGCAGCCTAAAAACGGTAGTAAACCTAAGTAACCAAGTTGAATGTGATTAATAAACTTTTCCATAATGACCTTTAAACCGCTTAAATTAAAAAGCAAATAGGGCGTGTTGACCTTTGTAGATTGAAATTTGTTCACTCTAGGGGCGATTTAATCGCGGCGCGAGATTTGTAACCTAGTGGGCTAAGTAAAAACCGAGCAACAAAGAGTTAATCGCCCCTAGGAAGAACCCGAAGGGCAGCGCGTGTTTGGCATTGATGCTGCGTTATCGCCTATTTATGTGGAACAACCACACTACATAGGCTCTGCCTTGCCTAAATACCAAACACACTGCTGCAAAATTAATCATAAAAGGTTAACACGCCCTAACGGCATGCTTTTATCTTTTAACTATTTTATACCAGTTAGGCGGCTAAAACGATCGCTTTATTATTGGCGTAATTCTCGACGTAGAATTTTGCCAACCGTCGATTTAGGCAATTGTTCCATAAAAATGATTGATTTAGGCACTTTATAAGCACTTAAATTTTCGCGGCAATAGTCACTCACCTGTTGCTCATCAATCTGCTCTTTTAAAGTAATGTAGGCACAGACACGCTCACCGGTTTTTTCATCTTTTGCACCAATAACAGCTGCTTCGCAGATAGCTGGGTGCTGACAAAGTACGTTTTCAACTTCGTTAGGGTACACGTTAAAGCCAGAAACAATAATCATGTCTTTTAAACGGTCTACAATTTTGTAATTACCACTTGGTAGTTTTAGACCCACATCACCGGTTTTGAAAAAACCTCGCTTCATACATTTGTCGGTTTCGTCTTGGCGCTGCCAATAACCCATCATCACCTGCGGGCCTTTAACAACAATCTCGCCAGACTCACCGTCAGCAACAGGCTCGTCGTTTTCATCCCAAATTTCCACAGTAGTGTTTGAGAGTGGGCGGCCAATACTACCAATTTCTTCTTTTTTAAAGTCGTTTAAGGTTGCAACAGGCGAAGTTTCTGATAAGCCATAGCCTTCTGTGATTGTACAACCTGTGGTGGTCATCCACGCATCAGCTGCAGCATGTGTTAAAGCTGCGCCCCCTGAAACGGTCATTTTTAGGTTTGAAAAATTAAGTAACTTAAACCCTGGGTGCATACACAAGCCAATAAATAAGGTGTTAATCCCTGAAAAGTAATTAATCTCAAATGGTTCGATTTGCTTAACTAACGCATCTAAATCACGAGGATTTGGGATCAGTACGTTTAATTGCCCCATGGCAAATAGGCCAACCATATTCACTGTAAAGGCGTAAATATGATAAAGCGGAAGCGGGCAAATACCCGTTTCTTGACCGGGCTTTAAAATATCGTCAAAGCGCTCATTCATTTGCTCGGCATTGGCTAAAATGTTGCCATGACTAAGCATCGCAGCTTTGGCAATCCCTGTGGTACCGCCGGTGTATTGTAAAACAGCAATATCGTCACGACTTGCTTGATGAGCATCAAGAGGGGCGAGTCTTTCACCTTGGCGAATGAGTTCGTTTAACGAAAATTGACCCTCTTGCAATGTTGGCTCAGCAACAGCCGCTGCAACAATAACGGTTTTGATCGACGTATCATTGATAACCGTTGCTAACTTATCGGTAAGAGCATCAAGAATAACAATGGCTTTCACATCTGCATCATTAAACTGGTGTAGCATTTCACGAGCAGTATAAAGCGGGTTGGTATTGACTACGATTAAACCAGCACGAATTGCTGCATAGGTAACGACAGGGTAATCAACAACATTAGGTAGTTGAATGGCTATTCTGTCTCCAGCAACAAGACCACTTTGTTGTTGAAACCACTGTGCCAAATAGCGAGACTGTTGTTCAACTTGGGCATAGCTGAGTGTTTTACCTGCACTGTTATAGGCAGGAAGGTCGGCATAAGTCTGACACGTATGTTCTATTAATTGCGTGAGGTTATCATGTGTGTTCATGGGGATTCCTTAGCGTGTTGTTCTTATTAATTGTTGTTTGATGAGGCGATCCATCACAGAACCCATTATCCAATTCGGTAAGTAACGACTCATGATATAGGTTAGTTTAGATTGTAAGCCTAGGATCACCATTAATTTTTGTTTATCCAAGCTGCGCAAAATGTGTTGTGCAGTATTGGCTGGGTTTGTTACGGCTTTAGATGTTTTGCTTGCGCAAATTAAGCTGATTTTTATGTTATTTGGCTTAAATTTCTTGCGTAGCTTTTTGGCTAAAATCAAAGTGTTTGGCTCTGGCGTAAATTTAGTTGCATCAATAAGGGGGGATGTAATTGCTAGGTGGCCGTTCATGCTTAAGTGTGGCGTTATTAGTGTTGCAAAGTGCTGACAAGCAATACTATTTTCTTTACTTAGTTGCACATTGGTAATGCAGCTAAAAATGGCTAAATCTGGTTTGCCTATCGCTGCGATTGCATTATTTACTTGAGTTTGCAGCGTTTCAGTATCGCAGATATGCGTAGCAAAAAACTCAATGTATTGGTAATCATCAGCAAGATCACTTAACGATTGTTTTGTTTGTTCGTTGAAATGTAAATCGAATAACGCAACATCGTCACCACGGCTAATATATTGCTTTGCCAATTCGAACCCAATGCCACTGTTGGCACCGGTAATAAACACTCTTCTTAACATTGCACGACCACTAATTAGCGAAACTAGCTAGTCAATATATATAAATTGTTAACAGAAAACTTAGCTTTAAACGACCCGTTTTTAACTTTTTGCGCCATTAACTCGAGTGTGTCTTACGATAATCTTTTGGTGGAATGCCATACCAGCGCTTAAAAGCGCGAGTAAACTCGCTGTAATTAGAAAAGCTTAAGATATCTGAGATGTTCGATAAACTGAGGCTAGATTCTGTTAAATATTGGTGTGCTAGATTACAGCGTACATCATCGACTAATTCACGAAAGGTTGTGTCATGCTTTGTTAAGTGACGCTGCAAGCTACGAGCACTCATTGATAATTTTTCGGCTATGAGGTTTACGCCAAACTCTTCGTGGAGTAAGTATTGCTTGATCAGTACTTCAACATGATCTGCAATGTTTTCACGTTTTGTGTCTTGAAGCTGCCCAAGCTGCTGGCTAAGTATAGAAAACAATTGCTTATCTGAGTTCTTAATAGGGAGTTTTAGGTATTTTCTCTCAAATACAATTGCGGTTTGTGCACAGTTAAATACTGGAATTTGGCCTAGCGCTTGGCGATAAACACTTTGGTTGTCATCGCAGCTATGGGGCAGCTCCAAACGAGACAACTTTATTTGATCATCGGTTAACTGCTTTAACAAATTGACCCCAACGCTTAAGGCTAAGTCAGCAGCATGGTAAACACTCACCTTTAAGCTAGTGCGAACTAAAAAAGATAGCTTTATATAGTCTTGGTCTACTTCAAGGAGTAAATCAGCACTATTTTGATGTACATGATAGTACTTAGTTAAGTTCTTTAGTGCCATTTCAAGGGTGTCGCAATTACCCATCAAATAACCAAGAGATCCTAAGATATTTAAGCTTTGCCACCGCCCTAACTCTAGCCCGAAATAGGGCAGGTTTAATTCTTTCGCGGTGAGTTCTAAAAGCTGAATGAGTTGCTGATACTGCACAAAGTTATTGGCATCTTGTAATTGTTTTCTGTCTAAACCAACGCGCGATAATAATGCGTCAGGGTTCACCAATTTACTTTCGATCAGTTCAATATAGCCGTGTAGAGCAGATACTCTAATAAGATCAGGTGCTTGTGTTAAACGGGGCATAGTGTGCTCTTTTTTAGTGCGCTGGCGTAAAAAGTAAAAAAAATTGCGTGAAAAGTAAAGTAATACAAGTCATTAAAGTTTAACAATGTATTAACTGGAGCAATGAGTCGTTTTACAAATACTTAGAAAAGAGGGCACACACATGGCATTACCAGATATTATTAATCATCAAGATTTCTTACTGACTATTCATACAAATGATGAAAAGCTGATTAAAAACGCCTTACCAGGGGTACACATTTATCCACTCATGCTGGATTCAGAGAATGGGGTATGGGTATTACGTGTTTTATTTGAGCCAGGTACGGTTTTGCCAAAGCACTTTCATACTGGTGTTGTACATTTATATACCTTGGCGGGCAGCTGGCACTACACAGAATACCCAGACGATTTACAAGTGGCTGGTAGCTATTTGTTTGAGCCAGGCGGTTCGATTCATCAATTTCAAGTACCAGCAGACAACACTGAAGTGACCGATACCTTTATGGTTGTTATGGGGTCTAACATTAACTTTGACCCAGATGGTAACTATATGAACATTATGGATGCAGGTTGGATTGAGCAAGTGATGTTAGCAGCTGCAAAAGAGCAAGGAATTGAGCCTAACTACATTAAACCAAAGAGTTTATACGGTTTTAGTAAGTAATTTTGTTCCCTGAAGTGAAAGCCCTTTGTTACATAAGTAATTGAGGGCTTTGTAGTTTTTGGTATTTCCATTCTTTCAATCTAAAAAACAAATCGATTTAATCTAAACAATCAATTTTATTTTAATCGCTCACACCTCTATTGTATTAATCAAGCAGACGCAAGGCTGCGTTAATTAAACATTTTTAAATACATCAATGAGGAATACTATGAGCACTTCATTAATTAACACAAAACTACAACCATTCAATGCAACAGCTTACCACAACGGTGACTTTGTAGAACTAACAGAAAAAGACGTGCTAGGTAAGTGGTCAATCTTCTTCTTCTACCCAGCAGATTTCACTTTCGTATGTCCTACAGAGCTAGGTGATGTTGCTGATTACTACGAGCAACTGCAAGAAATGGGCGTTGAAGTTTACTCAGTATCTACTGACACACACTTCACTCACAAAGCATGGCACGATACGTCTGACACAATTGGTAAAATCAAATTCCCAATGATTGGTGACCCGACAGGTCGTATTACTCGTAACTTCGGTGTGATGATTGAAGACGAAGGTCTTGCTCTTCGCGGTACATTCGTAATGAACCCTGAAGGCGAAATCAAAGTAATCGAAACTCACGATTTAGGTATCGGCCGTAGCGCGAAAGAGTTAGTACGTAAAGTACAAGCTGCACAGTACATTGCTAACCACGACGGTGAAGTATGTCCTGCATCATGGCAGCCAGGTGAAGAGACACTTGCTCCTTCACTAGACCTAGTTGGCAAAATCTAATTTGCCACTGCATTAAACGATAGCAAAGCTTGGCTTTGCTATCTCAATGCAACCCTAATTGCCCATCACAACTCACATTAAGCACATTAGCGGGTGGTGGGCAGTTATATTTAAAATTTTTCTAGATTATTTATTCTGAACTCAAGGGCTAAGCCATGTTAGATACGAATATCAAAAACCAATTAACAAGCCACTTTGCTTCTATTACCAGCCCTGTTGAGCTGCTTATCGCCTTGGATGACAGCAATAAATCAACAGAACTTAAAAACTTAGCAAACGATTTAGCTTCGTTAAGCGACAAATTCTCGGTGCGAGATAACCCTAGCCAAGATGTGCGTCGTCCATCTATGGTGGTATCTTCACCTATTAACAATACGCAAATCACATTTGCGGGTGTGCCTATGGGCCACGAATTCACAAGCTTGATCCTTGCTCTACTGCATACAGGCGGTCATCCAAGTAAGGCATCAGAGACTGAAATTGAACAAATTAAATCATTACCAGGGCCGCTTAAATTTGAAGTGTATATTTCATTAAGTTGTCAAACATGTCCGCAAGTAGTGCAAGCACTTAACTTGATGGCGGCACACAATGAAAATATTACGGCGACTATGATTGATGGCGCCTTGTTCCAAGACGAAGTGAACGAGCGTAATGTGTTAGCAGTACCGGCTGTGTACTTAAACGGTGAGTTATTCAGCCAAGGCGCTGTAAACCTGACTGATATCTTAAACAAAGTAGATACAAAAGCGGCTGCACGCCAAGCCGAAGCACTGAACGATAAAGAGCTATTCGATGTACTTGTTGTTGGTGGTGGCCCAGCAGGGGCTTCTGCGGCAATTTATTCAGCACGTAAAGGCTTAAATACGGGTGTGGTTGCAGAGCGTTTTGGTGGTCAGGTATCAGACACATTAGCAATTGAAAACTTTATATCAGTTAAAGCGACCGAAGGTCCTAAATTGGTTGCACAACTTGAAGAGCACGTAAAAGAATACGACGTTGATGTTATGCAAAACCAACGTGCGGCATCGCTTACTAAGCAAGATAATTATCAAATCACGCTAGAAAATGGCGCGGTTTTAAATGCTAAATCAGTGGTATTAGCAACCGGTGCACGCTGGCGTGAAATGAATGTGCCAGGGGAGAAAGAGTATCGCGGTCATGGCGTTGCTTACTGTCCTCACTGTGATGGTCCGTTATTTAAAGGCAAAGCAGTAGCAGTAATCGGCGGTGGTAACTCAGGTATTGAAGCTGCAATTGACCTTGCAAACATTGTTGAGCATGTCACCGTTCTTGAATTTGCTGATACCTTACGTGCTGATGAAGTACTTATTCGTAAAGCAAATAGCTTAAACAACATTACTATTATCAAAAACGCGCAAACGACCGAAGTTGTTGGTGATGGTAAACGAGTAACAGGCTTAAGCTATATTGACCGCATATCTGGCGATGAAAAATCACTTGAGCTTGCAGGTATCTTTGTGCAAATCGGCTTGGTGCCAAACACTGAATGGTTAAAAGATTCAGCGTTATCACTGACTCGCTTTGGCGAAATCGAAATTGATAGCAAAGGTGCAACATCATTACCGGGTGTTTACGCGGCAGGTGATGCAACAACAACGCCGTTTAAGCAAATCATTATTGCTATGGGCAGTGGTGCAACGGCAAGCTTAGGTGCATTTGATTACTTAATTCGCCACAGCGATGAAACTCAAAGCACAGAAGATGCAGCTTAATGACTCTTGATTAGGCAGCTCACACCCATAGCTGCCGCTTTAAAGCCGCCCTCTCCAAAGGCGGCTTTGTTTTTATTAATACAGCTATTGATACTGCGCTGCAGTAATAAACTCCTCAAAACTTTCACACCAAATAACTACTGTATTGTAATCACTGACATCGATACCTTGTGGTACAACTAATTTAAAGCCATTGAACGAACGCACTCCTGCAACACGCTGCATTGTGCCTTTTTGTGCTAAGAAATCGGCTTCGTTATCAATAAAGTTTCGCGATAGATAAAGTTGATAGTCAGGCCCAGGTGATAACGTGCCCTGCATAGAAATAGCATCATTCGTTAGATACACCTTGCCATCACCATAATGTAAGCGATCTGAGCCTTTGAGGTTGGGCTTAAACGTTGCACTAAACTGCGATCGACCTTGGTGCTGCTTCAAAATAGCAATATCGGGTGCTGGTTGTTCAGTTAAAATAGGTAAACTGTACACTCCAGCTATAAAGCCCGCAGCAAAAATCGCCAATGTCATAATGATAATTAGCAGCGCTTTTAGCATGCTTACTCCTTATTTTTTAGCGTTATGATGTGACGTTGCTTTAAAGAAAATTGTTTTTCAACATCACCAAAGTATTGCAAATAGAGCTTCTCAAGTTCACCTGATTGATGCAATTTTTGCATACCTTGTTCTAGTATATCTCTAATGTGTTGATTCTCTTTGCTTAAGTAAAAGTAATAGTCGCTGGGATATTGCAACATAATGTTTGGCGCAATGACAAAATTGAACTGTTTTAGTCTATCCAGTTCGGTGCCAATTGCCAGTACTGAGCGTGGAAAGTAATCACCGAGCCCTGTTTCAAGGGCTTTTATCATCCCTGGGTAATCAAGCTCGCCATTAACTGTTAAACCATTGTTTTTCAGCACGGTATAATCTGACCAACTTTGTTGTTGCAGGCCAACTAAGGGGGTTAATTCAGCAAGGCTTTTAATATTGCTAAACTTTTCTAGGTCTTCATGACGGATAATAAGCAAACGCTTGCCGTGTAACCCTTTATAGAGTGGGATTGTCGTTCTGACTAATGAATCAAGCTGCTTATGAGGTAAAGAAAGCCACGCTAAGGTTATCGTTTTATTATGGCTGAGCTGTTCGATAATTCTTTTATCGTTCATAGGTTTAACGTTATAAAGCAGCACAACATCCACATCCATTGCGGCAAAACTTTTGTTGAGGATATCGTGAATATACTGGTTTTTTACCGCATCGGTATAGCTGGGCTTAGCAAGCTGAATAACGATTTGCTCATGAGCTAAGGCCTGTAGACTCAACAGAGCAAACGTCATTTGTAATATCAGTATTGCTCTGTTCATTATTTCGAGTCTCTGCTTTTTGAGCGCAGTTTTATACGACTATACTTTGAAAACATGCACCTGCTGTTGTAAACGCGAAGCCAATGAAGCCAATTCTTGGCTGGCTTGCGCATTTTGTTGCGAACTTTCGCTAACCAGTGAAATGCTACTACTAAATTCATTAATATTACAGCTTAGTTCGTTTGCAACAGTGGTTTGCTCATCCGTTGCGGTGGATACTTGGTTATTCATATCGGCAATAAGTGTCATTTCTTGAGTAATTTCAGTCAGTAATTGTGATGAGCGCTCTGCGTATTCAACACTTTGTTTAGCACTTTCGTCGGCATTACCCATGGCGGTAACGGCTTGCTGCGCCATTGTTTGTAGTTTACTGATCATTTCGTTAATACTGGCTGTGGCTTTTTGCGTGTTGTGTGCAAGCTGCCTTACTTCATCGGCTACTACTGCGAAACCGCGACCCGACTCACCAGCGCGTGCTGCTTCAATGGCCGCATTTAAAGCGAGTAAATTGGTTTGTTCTGCAACGCCTTGGATCATCATCACCACTTGATTGATATCTGTTGATTGTGTATTTAACTCATTGATTAATTTTGTATTCGCATTAACGATATGTGATAGACGGTTTATTGCGTCGATATTTTCTTGCACAGACTGCTGACCCTGTTTAGCAGTTTTATCAGTGTGAGTGGCTTTTTCTGATGTTGATAATGCATTTGCGGCCACTTGCTCTATGGCACTGCTCATCTGTGTAATGGCAGTGGCAATCATTGCTGATTGATGTTCTTGCTCTGTGGCTGTGCTTGCAACTTGGTCGCTAATTGAGTTCATTTGCTCAGCAGCAGATGAAAGGGTGAGTGTTGCACTGGTTACATCATTTACAAGTGCATGAATGCGCTCCATCATGGCATTAAAGTGATGTGCTGCTTGGGCTATTTCGTCATTACCATGGGTTGTTGCACGTAGACGTAAGTCGGCATTTTCTGAGATAGAGCCTATCGTTTCACTAAGCGATAACAATGGGTTATGGATAGAGCGGTATATAATAAAGGCAATAGCCAATAGTAAAATTATTAATATAGTGATAGAGGCTGTCATTGCAATACTGACTTGAGCAAAATCTTTATCTGCGGCGTTTTTAAACTTGTTAGCCTCATTGATTTGTAAGTTTATTAGCCCTTGATAGCTTTCACTGAGAGGGTCAAACACATCGTAAAGATTTTTTACGAATACCTCGTTAGGTACTGCTTTGAGTTGGTCACTTTTTACTTGGTTTAAAAATGTGCTTAGTTCGCTTTCTACTACAGCGAGATTCTTTTCCACGATATTAACTAAGCGCTGCTCTTCTGTGGTTAGCTTGGTCCCTAAGTAGCTTTTCCATTTGCTATCAGCAACATTTTTTGCATTTTCAACGGCGGCTAGAAAGTCAGTTTTTGAAATTTGCTCAGCGCGGTATTTATGGAATAGATCAACAATGCTAACTGCGTAATTGTCCGATACTGTTTTTATCTGCTCAAGGGGGATGACTCTATCGTCATACAAACTGTCGATGCCTTTTACCATGCCCGACATAATAGACATTGTAAAAATAGAGGTGATCACAAAAACTGTAACCGGTAACAAAGCCAAGACGGCTAATCGCGTACGAACGGTGTAGTTATTTAACATGAGCGTGCAAATTTTTGTAAGGACTTAGTATTAAAACTAATAGAGAAATAGTTTTAAGCAAGTTTTTGCAATTGTTTTGCAGGCTTTTTCTTAAGAGACATATCTATTACGACTTAAAGGTAGCGACAGAGGGCGATACCTTTGGTTAAGATAACAAAGCCAGTATTTACACTGGCTTTGTTTTGTTCCTGTTTTTACATTAATGGCCGCGATTAGGCATTTGTCTTTGTGTATTACGGCGCATTTGTTGACGCTGCATACCTTGCTGACGTGCTCTATTTGCCCTATTTAATTGCTGCATACGATTTTGTTGCCTATTTTGAGTGTGCTGGCGTTGCTGTAATGTTTGCTTCGCTTTACTTTTATCTATGCTTTGCAATTTATTTTGCACTTGTTGGCGGTCAATATTTTGTGCCCGATCTTTGATTTGTTGCTGTTTATCGGTAGGTAATGTTTGCCATTTACCCTCAACACGTTGTTGCCATTTATCGCCATCACGCTTGAGCACGTTACCTTTTTGATCCGCAAACACGTTGTTTGCTTTATCGTGTTGGCTGATGGCTGTTTTTAAATCGCGTTTCACTTGCTGCTTTGAAGCGAGACGAGACTTACTCTGATCGCGTTTATAAATATTATGCCTTGGTTGCTTATTATGGTGGCCAGGTTTATGACCGACATTAATTTTGTTACCAATATTGATATTGCCATTATTAATAATAACTGGGCCGCGGTAACCACCCCCATACCAGCCATTACAGCAATGATAAGGTCGATAATGGGTTGGCCATCCAACATTCCAATTCATACCTAGATTTAAAAAACCATTGCTCCAACTTAAGCCAAACGACCAACCCGTCCAGTTGTTATAGCCAATATTAAAACCCCAAGTCGGTGGGCGAGGGTAATAGTAGCCACCGCCCCAGTATGGCGGGTAATACCAACCCGTTCCATACACTGGCACACCATAATAAGGGTATGACCACATGTAACCTGGGTAATAACCAACATACACCACCTCAGGAGTTGACTCGTAAATATCAACATAAGTGACATTGTAAACGGGGGAACTTGGAGGAATTTTTGCGATGTCATCTTTTGGAATGCTATCAGCAACAAGCCAAGGGCCTTGTGCGGAGTCTGCCTTAAACCACACTGCATTATCGACTGCATAATATTTGCCTTTAATTTGCAGCACTTGTGCATCGGTATTAATGGCATAAGAAACTTGCGTGCCCGGGATCCGTTCAAATTTAGGTTTACCATCATAATACACAGTTAAACTTGTGTCTTTACGGCTGATAGCCGCTGTTTGCGGCACTTTTGCATCTAATACTGCTTCGTCAGCTTCTTCAGTGCCAGCAACTGAAACTCTGAGGCCCCCTAAATCTGATTCAGGTGGAATATTGGCAAAGCTTTCTGGTAGTTCGTCGCCACGTACAAAGGTCCATGGGCCTGTTTGTTGTTTTGCGCGATACCAGCGTCCAGATAACAAGACATACATGTTATTCGTTTGCAT
Source organism: Pseudoalteromonas sp. P1-26 (assembly GCF_001401795.1). Classification (NCBI taxonomy): domain Bacteria; kingdom Pseudomonadati; phylum Pseudomonadota; class Gammaproteobacteria; order Alteromonadales; family Pseudoalteromonadaceae; genus Pseudoalteromonas; species Pseudoalteromonas sp. P1-26. The sequence continues at coordinate 64,248 of NZ_LKDX01000016.1, forward strand.
TTCACGTAGCCACGGGGTTTCAGTGTTAAACACATACATGAGCTCGCCACCGGTTAAGCTTTTCCATTTAGCTGCGCCATCAGTTGCAATAAGTTCGGTGGGTTTAGTTGTAACAACAATGGCTGGTGGCGCACTTAGATCTGAGCTTTCGGTATCTTTAGGAAGCATTTTTACAAGTTCAGCCGGTGGCGACTGAGTATAGTCATAAGGCCCTTTGGCTTGTTTTGCCTGATACCAAAATTGCCCATCGGTAAGATAACATAGTTTGCTTTTGCTATCTTTAATCACTGTCATGGCAGTGTTTAAAGCGCGCTCATATTGGCTGTTTTCAATTTTACTAAACTTAGGTTCACCATCAAAACTCAATAATACCGACAGTTGCTCTGTGAAAATAATCGTTGGAGGGTCGGTTTTTAACTGCGTTAAACTTTGTTCTGCTGCTTCTGCACTTTCAAGACTAGCGGTCAGTTGCGAAAGCGAGGTTTCGAATTGACTGGTTTTTATTGCTTCATTAACGACAGCAGTAAACTTTTGTTCGCCTGCATCTTTTGACTCAGGCCAGCGTACATCGGTGACTGTCATATTGCGAACGGTGACGGTATCGTTTTCGCGGTCAGTATCTAGTTTAGCGGTAAACCAAAATACGCCAAACACTGCGTCACTACCTGAAACCGAAAATGACATTGCTGCACGGGCTGTTAAAGTATTACCGTTTAGTTTCTCGGGTTGTGGCTGGTAAACAATGAGTGTGCCTTGTGATGTTTGCACTTGTTGAGGCCATTCAATAGCTTGGCTAAAAAATGAAAAAAAACATAGAAAAGAGAGTATTAAAAGCCTGAGGGCAGTGATAAAGGGTAGGGGGAGTTTCATGGTCAATCCTTGGCTAACATAACTCTTTGAAGTATAGCCAATGACCTCGAAAATGCTTGAAGCTTGTTCCTATTTTTAAAGCGTTAGCTTAGGCAACTTGAGTTAAAAAATGTGCACCCGCATTTAAGCCCATTTCATAGCCCGCACTGAGTTTTTCAAATGATTTTGTTGTTCGACCAACTGCAAAGTTGGGTGGTGGTGCAATAATATTAATTTTACAATCGCTTGGCGGGTTGGTAATAAAATCAATGCTTTGATTGTAATTTTCTGCGCGTCTTAAGGTAGCTTCTGCTAATGCCGGGGTCTTCTTATAAATACGTTTTACGAACCAAGGTGCTTTTGAAGGCTTTTTCTTATAGCCAAGAGGCTGAGATAAAATAACGGTGATTTCTTTATTACCCATCTCGTATGCTTTACGAATAGGAATAGAATCTGCCACACCGCCATCCGTAAGTTGCAAATTGTCGAACACAGGAAATTCTCGATAAGCAATCGGCAGCGCACATGAGGCTTTTAATTGCTCTTCAAGATGAGTTGCACTTGCTTTTAAGTACTCAGCCTGCCCAGTTTGTATATTGGTTGTGACAATATAAAACTCACTGGCTTGTTTTTCGAAGGTTTCGAGATCTAGGCGAATATCACGGATGGTTTCTTGCCACAGCCAGTCTAAATCAAATAGGTGGCCACCTTTAATAAATCGAACAAAATCGATGAACTCTGGTCGGCAAGAGTAATCGGTGATCACTGCATGGTTACGTTTGTATTGGGCGCACAAATAGGCGGCAATGTTAGTGGCTCCGGCAGAAACACCATAGCATTGATTAAAAGGTTGGTAATTAGCTTGAATAAAAGCATCCAGTACGCCAGTGGCAAAAATGCCACGCATTGCACCACCTTCTACAACGAGTGCCTTGTTATTGTTCATTTTCGCAACCTTGCTTGTAACCGTGAGTGCTTCTAACCATAGCAAACACGGTTACAAAACTAAATAGAGTTTTGGCTCTAAATGAGGTTTAACTATTGCTGAGTTATACCGCCTCTACCCAGAGTACACCAACTTGTTTGTCGGTTACTTTTACTGTACTACCAGCAGCAATGGGAGACTGACTTTTTAATTGCCATGTAATACCCGAATACTGATGTGTGGTTAACCCTTTATCATCAACATCGGCATTAACGACAAAGGTAAGCTCAGCAAAATCGCTATGTATCGGCTTAGTATCGGTTTTATCCTGCATGCGTTTGAGAGGTTTCCAAAGCACGAAAGCAAAACCAAGAGTAAACACGATATTGCTCCAAAGCGCGGTAGTGTAACTCGTATCAAGTAGACCTATATTCATTAGTAAGCCACTGGCAAATAAAGATAAGCCTAAAAACAGTAATACATAGGTACTCATACCCAGTACTGTAACTTCAACAATTAGCGCGATAACACCTATAATCATCAGTGCTTCGGCTAAATGGGTATCTAAAAATGCCATCAGCCCACCTAACTTTGTTGCTTTTTATTCAAAGAGTTAATAATAGACATACCTTGAGCTACAATCGAGCTTGCGTCAGTACCACTTTCAGGAAGTAATACCACAGATGACTCACGAGCAATGGCTTCTTTAGCGGCAATGGCTTTAGTGGCTAGGTCGAGTTGAATTGCTTTTTGGCCTTGCTCTGTATCGGCGGCTTCACCCACTTTACGTAGTGCATCTGCTTGTGCTTCAGCAACGGCGATAATCGCTTTCGCTTCACCTTCAGCGCGTAAAATTTGCTCGGCTTTTTCAGCTTCTGCTGCAAGAACTTGCGCTTGCTTTTTACCTTCTGCCACGTTGATAGCAGATTGACGGTCACCTTCCGATTCTAAAATTTGCGCACGTTTTACACGCTCAGCTTTCATTTGTGCTTCCATGGCTTCCATTACAGAGTTAGGTGGCACAATATCTTTAATTTCGTAACGTAAAACCTGAATACCCCAAGGCTCAGATGCTTGGTTAATCGCGGTAACTATGTTGGTGTTTAACATGTCGCGCTCTTCAAAGGTTTTATCTAGTTCCATTTTACCAAGTTCAGAACGCATCGTTGTTTGCGATAGCTGAGTAACCGCAAATACATAGTCATCAACACCATAAGTGGCTTTATACGGGTCAAGCACGCGGAAATACAGCACACCATCGACGATAAGCGAGATGTTATCTTTGGTGATAGCAGACTGCGAAGGCACATCTTGCGCTTGTTCTTTTAAACTGCGGTCAGCGGCAATACGGTCGATAAATGGCACAATAAAGTTTAAGCCGGCTTCTTTGGTCGAATGGTACTTACCAAAACGCTCGATTAACCAGGCACGATTTTGCGGCACAAATTTAACGCTACTTTTTAGTAGCACTAAAACAAAAATTAGAAGAAAGACTTCTACATTTAACAACAGGTCTAAAATGCTAGAAACGGGGTCCATGTACTTTCCTTAATACAATTAATATTATTTTTCACTGCTCAGATTACCACCACAAAGCAAAGCGCGCTATTGATTTGTAATCGTTACCTGTTTAAGTGCAGTTTTATTCTTTATGCCTTGTATTAATAATTCAGTGCATGTTTTATCAAATACATATGTTGATCTGCTTGTGCGACAATCTCTTCAGCAGTTTTTTGTGTACCTAAAAACATGGTGACGCCGACACTGGCTGAGCCCTTATAGTTAAGATCTTGGTGAATAAACTCAACTTCGATGGCTGTTTGCAGTTTATCGGCAACGCGATAGGCATTTTGTTTGGCTGTTTGCTCATTTCGGCTTAGCCCTTCAAGTAATACAACAAACTCATCGCCACCAATGCGGGCTAAACAGTCTTTTTCGCGCACAACTGTTTTCATTCTTTGTGCAATCTCAACAAGATAAGCGTCGCCGGTATTGTGGCCATATTGATCGTTTAATTTTTTAAACTTATTAAGGTCGATAAATATTACTGCACCATAGTTTTGGTCGCGCTTGCTCATTTGTAACGCAAGCGATAAGCGAATATAAAAATAGCGGCGGTTTAAAAGTTCAGTTAGCGGGTCGGTGGAGGCAGCGTAGAGGAGTTGTTCTTCAAGGTGTTTTCGTTCGGTAATGTCTGTTGCAATACCTAAAATGCCGATGACTTTGTTAGGCTCTGTGTCGCAAATAATAGGGGTTTTCACTTCCCAGAAAATATATTGGTGTCCGTCGGGAAAGGTAAGCTCAACTTCTTCACGGGTACGCTCACCGCTGAGCACCCGCTTGTCTATTTTTGCTAGCTTTTTTACGTCAGGAATTGGGAAAAAGTCCACATCACTTCTATGTTGTAATTCTTGCTCAGAGCAAGCAAATAAACCCAAGGTAAGCTTATTAGCATAAACGTAATGCCCAAGCTCATTTTTTATGTAAACGTATGCGGGTACGTTATCAAGCGCAAACTTTAATTCAGCAACATGAACGGGCAATTTAGAGTTATTAAGTTCGGCCACAATATGTCCCTATATAACAAGCCATAAATTGATAGTGAACGAAAATATCTTATTAAACAAGACTGACCACAGAGCAAAAATATCTTATTAAACAAGACTGACCACAGAGCAAAAATTATAACTAATGATTTAGGTATAGTTATGAAAAATAAATAAAAAATTAATAGTTAGGATGGGTGATGAACTTTGTTATTAGGTGTATTTTAGACTCGTTTGGTTATCTCAAATTTTAACTATTTTTTATTACTGTGTGATTAAAAACTTCCTTGTTTTTAGTCATCACTTTGGCTTTTATGCTTTGTTGAGAATGGCAAGGTGTTTTGTATGATGCGCGCTAAATAAGCGACAAAAAATATAACCCGTTACAAACATTGATAAGCTATAGGTTGCTCCAGGAATTGCCATGGCGGCATTATTTATTAAGGTACTCGCAATTAAAATGGCAAGGGTGCCATTTTGTAGCCCAACTTCAACCGCAATGCTCATTTGTTGCTTGTGATCTAAGCCCGATATTTTTGCAAAAAACAGCCCTAGTAACAGCGTGCTGAGGTTTAATGTCAGCGTTGCAATGCCACTGGTCGCAAAAAAGTTCAGCATTTGGTCAGCATTTTTATGAATAATGCTAAGCACTATCACAATTAAGAATACACTCGAAAAACGACGTATAAAGGGTTCTATTTTCAAGCTCAAATGGGGTTTAAAGTGATTAAATACCATTCCTAAGCAAACAGGAAGTACCGTTATCATCAGCATTTGCACTATGGTTTTAATCACTGGCAAAGCGAATTCGTGGCCCGGCACACTGAATGTATGCATGGCAAAATGCATAATCAGTGGCAAGGTAAACGGTGAGATAAATGTTGCTAGCGTTGTTAGACTTATTGAAAGCGCAACATCCCCTTTGAATAAATAGGTATAAAGGTTTGAGGTCACACCACCCGGGCAGCAAGCCACTAAAATCAGGCCAATAGCGAGCTCTGGGGATAGGGTAAAACTCATTGCTAATAAAAACGCAACGCTTGGCAATAACAGTAGTTGGCAGCTTAAGCCTATTGAAAGTGCTTTGGGGCTAATAAATAATGCCCTAAAGTCTTGCTTTTTAAGCCCTAACCCCATGCCAAACATGATGATAAATAGTGCTAAAGGCAGCACTATTTTAGTCATGATATCAATTTGCATGGTATATCCTTATTGATCGTAACCCGGACTTTTATTGTCGAGTAAGCGCAGTAAGGCAGGCCAAGCAATTGCGCCGCCCAGTCCCTTAGTAGCAACTTCAGTTTGCCCTTTGATACCCTCAATAATCGCGCTAGGTACTTGTACGAGTTGCTCGGCATTTTGTGAAGTACGAGTTTGTACAGCACATGCAGCTTCAAAAATATACATAAACAAAAATGCATCAGCGACCGTTTTACCCACAGTTAATAGGCCATGATTACGTAGCATTAAAAAGTTATTAGAACCTAGGTCATTCACTAAACGGTCTTGTTCTGCAGGATTAAGGGCAATGCCTTCGTAGTCGTGATAACCCAAACCTGAGTGCACAACAACAGCTTGCTGAGAGATAGGCAATAAGCCGTCTTTGTTAGCAGACACTGCCGTGCCATTGAGTGAGTGGGTGTGAATAACGCAGTGGGCATCATTACGCGCCATATGAATACAGCTATGAATATTAAACCCCGCAGGGTTAACTGGGTATTCGCTGTCATGCAGCTTATTACATTGTTGATCTACTTTGATAAGACTTGATGCCGTAATTTCATGAAACATCATGCCATACGGGTTTATCAAAAATTCGTTGTCTGTGCCGGGAACACGCATTGAAATATGGGTAAAAATTAAATCATCCCAACCATATAAAGCAACTAGGCGATACGCGGCAGCGAGCTCAACACGGGCTTGCCATTCTTGCTCTGATACTGTGTGTTTCATCGTCATGGTGTTTTCCTAAAATGGTACTTTGCGAATAATAATGTCTTTAAACATGACCCAATCACCAATAAAGCTATAAAAAGGGTGTGTAAAAGTAGCGGGGCGATTTTTTTCAAAAAAGAAATGACCAACCCAAGCAAAGCCATAGCCCGCAACTGGGCATAAAATTAGCCAGCTATATTGCTGCTGATAAATAGCGGCAAACAAAATAGCCAAAACAATCCAACTGCCAATGAAATGTAAGCGTCGACAGACTTTATTTTTGTGTTCTTGTAAGTAATAGGGGTAAAACTCTTTAAAGCTCGCGAACTCGCGTTTACTTGCTACAGTGCCCATATTGTTGTCTCCGTTGTTAATTACAGGTTAACAATAGGCTTTTATTCTTTTATTTACTTGATAATATAGGTCATTAAATTGTTTATTTAGGACGCGCATGAGAACCTTATCAAGCTGGTGGCTTCGTGCTATGGCTGAGTCGTTTAAGTGGCAGGGTTTACCAATTAATGAATTGTTTGCAGCGGCAAATATTCCTTTAGCAGAATTAAGTAGCCAAACAGCCCGATACCCACAAGCCAGTGTCAGTATGCTTTGGAAGCAGGCGCAAGCCATGTTACCAAACACCCATTTAGGTCTTTATGTTGGCAGTAACATGAATGTACGCGCTATTCCGGTGGTAGGCATGGCGATTATTCAGTCAACACAGTTATTGAGTGCTTTTCGGCTGATATTGCGTTATCAAAAATTGATGGGCGATACACATAATGTGTCGCTTATCGATCATGGAAGTGAGTATGAACTTCGCTTTAACTTTAGTGATGGTGAGCGTGATATGTCACTGCTAAGCTACGAAGCGCCCATGGCGTTTTGTGTAAAAATAGCGCGCACTGTAAAGGGAAAAGATTGGCACCCAACGCGAATTTGCTTGCAGCGTAAAGAGCCTCACAGTGAGATTAATGCGCACTTTAATTGCAAAATTGAATACGGCGCAACGACCCACAGCCTGTTTTTTAGCGAAAATACCGATAGTGAACCAGTTTTATCAAGCCAGATGAAACTAGTGACGCAAACGAATGTGACGCAGGTATTGAGAATTTTGCTTGAAGAGCATTTAATTCAAGGCCAAACCACCAGTAAAGCAATGGCAAAAGCACTTAATATGAGTGAAAAAACGCTGCAGCGCCGTCTTGCAAAAGAGGGCACAAGTTTTAGTAAAGAATTAGCAAGTTTAAGACAGCAAAAAAGTGTGTCATTGTTAAACGAAACAGATCTTTCAGTTACTGAGATAGCCTTTTTATGTGGCTACTCTGAAATTAGTGCATTTCATCATGCATTTCATCGCTGGTATGGCATGTCGCCAAAAACCTACAAGCAAAAAATGGCAATAATAGCAGAGTCATAATAAGCACGGTTTTATTCAGTGAGGTGTTTGTATCTAGCGTTTTAACTAGTAAAAAGGTACAAGTTGGCGTTTGTTCCTATTCTGTTTGAGTTTGATAATTATTAGTAAAAAAACAACAGTAAAAGCTTAAATAGCAATTGCTTAACACAGACTTGTTACCTAAAATTATTGATAGGACGCAAGGATGATCTAAAACCAAAACTCCACCATTAAGTATGAGGCTTGCTGAATGCGAAATCTATCGCTGCGCACTATTTTTATTAGTTTTGTGTTAATTGCATTGTTTGTTGTCACTGTGGTTAGCGCCTTAATCAATACCAGCCAATTCTCTCGGCTTTATTACCAACAAACAGAAAAGCAATTATTGCCTGACGCTGTGGGTAAAGTTGCTGCCGAAATTGACGCTCAAATGCGTTACCCCATCTCTGTGTCACAGTCTTTAGCTGAAAACCAAATTCTGCATACGTGGATGAACGAAGGTGAGAAAAGCTCGCCAATTCATCAACGTGTGATGGCGTACTTTGCTGACTTACAAAGAAAAAGTGGTGCGTCATCGGTGTTTTGGGTAAGCAAAAACTCAATGAGTTATTACACACAAGACGGCTTTTTCAAATCAATCTCACAAAGTGAGCCAAGAGACAGTTGGTTTTTTGACTTTATTAGCTCAGATAAACGCCAAGCGCTCGCTTTAGATGTAAGTGAGCAGGGCGGACACCTCACTTTATACGTTAACACCTTGGTTGAAATTGCAGGGCAACGCCTTGGTGTTGCAGGGCTTGGTTATGATATTTCAGATATTTCTAGCATTGTTACGTCGCGTAAAATTGGTGAGCAAGGGTATTTATTCTTAATTGATGAGAGCAAGCGAATTATTGCACACGCAAATGATGCTTATATTGGTAAACAAGTCACAAGCGTCGCTTCATTAAGCGCATTACAAAGCTTTTTGAGCAGTAAACATACTGGCTTTACTCTATCGCAAGTGGAGCTCGCAGATGAAGATGTTTATGCTGGGGTTATGCCAATCGAAGGCACTGGCCTTACTCTTGTGGCGGTTCAGCCTAAGCAAGAGATATCAAGCGCGATTAATACAGTCGTTTGGATGTCGATTATCGTAAGTGTCGTGCTTGCAGGTATATTTTTAGTGTTAACACTTTATTTTGCGAATTGGCTAAGTAAGAAAATACGCAGTGTGGGCGACGAACTACTGGGTATGGCAGGCCACGGCGGTGACTTAACAAAACGTTTAGATGACAGTGTTGATAATGAACTGGGGCATCTTGCTAAAGGCTTTAATGCCATCATAGGTAAAGTAGCTGAGTTGGTAGATGAAATCAGTGTCACCGAGCAAGCGATGCGAGAGGGGATTGACGACCTTGCGAGCTTTGCCAACAAAACCTTTGTTGCTACCGAAGATCAGCGCGCGCAAACCGATCAAGTTGCCACAGCTATTACAGAAATGGGGCAAACTATTAATGAGGTGTCTGATATTGCTCATCGTACAGCAAGCGACACGGAAGAAGCGGTACGAGAAACCGTGCAAACCAATCAAAGTATGGCTGCCACAGCACAAACCATGAATGAGCTGAATGATATTTTGATCACGGTTGATAAAAGTATCGGTGAGTTTGCAAATCAAGCGGCTGAGATCAACTCGGTTGTTGAAGTAATCAATGCAATTTCAGAACAAACTAATTTATTGGCACTCAATGCGGCAATTGAAGCGGCAAGAGCGGGTGAGCAAGGTCGTGGCTTTGCGGTCGTCGCTGATGAAGTACGCTCACTTGCACAGCGTACGCAAACATCGACTTCTGAAATTAGGGAACAGATTTCGCGTTTACAAAGCTCATCATTGCAATCACAAGAAGCGATTGCCGAAGGTACGCAAAGTAGTCAAAAAGTGACTGAGCTTACGCATATTGCAGTGTCTGCACTTCAGTCTATTCAGCAGAAGTTTGAGATTATCAGCCAAGGCAATCACCAAGTTGCAGCAGCCACAGAAGAGCAGGGCACGGTGGTTGAGCATATCAATCAGTCGGCTCATGATATTTCAGACAGTGCAATGCAAATACATGATAACGCTGAGCAACAACAGCGTGGTACGCAAAGCTTATTATCGCGTGCTCAGCACCTTAAAGATTTAGTCAGTCAGTTTAAAGTTTAATAGCCTGCTTTTTAAATCTGCTTCGAGTAAAAGGCGTTAACAACATGTGTTGTTAACGCCTTACTGTTTTTTAGCTTACAAGTGAGTGTTTCAGTTTACTTGTTTGCTGCTAATTCCTTTCTTATTAGTAACACATCGTGCAAAAAACTTTCAAAAAGGGACTATTAACTAAGTTTTTAGTGCGTTTAAGTGCGCTGCGTATTACAATTGAGACTTTATATCATTACCGCATTTCCAGCTGATAGGTATTTCACTTCTTCATGACAGATATTACAACACACCAAGCATCTAGACGCCGCTTGTTGATTGCCTTAGCCATAACGTGCTCGTTTATGGTGATACAGGTTATTGGCGCCTATTATTCGAATTCGCTTGCTGTACTTGCTGATGCTGGGCATTTGTTTGTTCATAACAGTTCTTTATTCATCGCGCTTATTGCCTCAAGCATGGCGATATATTTCGCGAAAAACTTTAATGATGGCTACCAGCGAGCAGAGCTCACGGGTGGCTTGATCAATGGCATCTTATATTTAAGCATTAGCTTAATTATTCTTTATGAAGGAGGTGAACGTTACTTCCATCATAGCGATGGTCATGATTTACAAATTAATAGCTATTTAATGTCGGTCATTTCAGCTATTGGTTTTTTGTTTCATGGTGCTGCAGCATGGGTGCTATACAAAGGGCGCAAAGCAAGCATTAATGTGTATGCGGTGTTTTTACACTCGTTTTTTGATTTAATTTCAACGGTTTCAACCTTCTTCGCTGGTATTTTAATCCACCTAACTGGCTGGGCCGAAATTGATATTATTTCGAGTATGTTGATTGCTACCTTTGTCTTGTTTACTGGGGTTAAAGTGATCATTCGTTGTATTCAAGGCTTACTTGAAAATAGAAGTAAGCTGCCGAATGTAGCTGATATTGAACAAAGTATCGCTTCGGTTGAACATGTACAAAATGTTCATAATGTCACGGTAATGCGCCAAGACAAAGACATTATTGTTGGCGCGCACGTTGTTTTAAAACAGCATTGTACCGTTGAAAAGCATGACGAAGCATGTCGCTTAAAGGTCGAAAAACTATTGCAATCGCGCTTTAAAATTGGAAAAAGTGTGCTGCAAATAGAGAGTCATGAATGCCACCATGTTAATTAAAGTGGCAAAAAGTTTAATTTTCTTTTAATTTAAAGGTATCACTATGAAGTTAGGATACCTTTTTTGCTTCAAAATAAGCCTTCATTTTTCAACTTTTTAGCCGCAGTACTGCTTGGTTGTATTGCGGGAGTTGTTAATTTACTACCAATTTGGTTTTTAGACAGCTCAGAATTTCTTCTTGGTCAGTTTTTTGTGATCCTAAGCTTGCTGCTACTTGGTTGGCGGTTTGCAATAATCACCTTTATTTTAAGTACAGGGTTTATTTTTTACCGCTGGGGGCATGCGTGGCCGTCCATAGTATTTGCACTTGAGCTTATTTGCTTACAGGTATACTGCTTATCAAAAGCGCGGCCGGTATTTTTACGAGGCATGCTATTTTGGCTGGTGATAGGCCTGCCACTACTTTGGAGTTTTGGCCATTTCTTTTTAGGTTTACCAATTCTAACGATTGCTATTGCACTTGCTAAGTACTGCTTAAATGCGGCAATTTACTTATCTGTTATTGATTTACTGAGCTTCTTCTTTAGCCGTTATTCGTGGCATAAACATTATTCGTCGCTCTATAAAATACTTAACTATGTTGTTACTTTACTGGTTGTACTGGTAGTCATATTAACCTCTGTAGTACTAACCAATAACCATTATGCGCGCATTGAGTATGAGATAAATTCGCAGTTAAAAGAAAAAGCCAAAGAAATCGCACGCACCATTGATGCTCACCTTGATCATAATAAAAAAGGGGTGGTACTCACTGCCAGAAGCATTGCCAACGGTGTCCCTCGTCAAATTGCTCTTGAAAATATGGCAAACCTATACCCTGATTTTAGAACACAGATAATTGCTGATGCTCTTGCTGATGTCACTCATTTTTATCCACAATCGTTAGCGATTAGTTTGCAGCAGTCAAACATTCGCGCCAATGTGGCAGATAGAGATTACTTTATAAATGCACCTAATAATGAGCTTGGTTATATCTCTACAATATTTAAAGGTCGTGGTTTTGGTTCTTTACCTATAGTTGCAGTATCAGCACCGATTTATATTGAAGATACCTTTACTGGCGTCGTTGAAGGCTCACTGATGTTTGATTATTTTGCAGGCCTCAGGCCCAGTCTATTTAGTCATCAAGGCGAGTTGTTGATTTTAGATGCCAGCAACAAAGTGGTATTTAGCACATTAGATGACTTTACAGAGCTACAACAATTAACAGATGAAGAAATAGATTTGTTTGCAGACGAAGCTCGTTTTAAGATGTTTGATGCTGAGAACGAACAGCAGTTTTACGCCAGAGAAGCTCGCTCAACAGAGCATAACTGGATTGTAATGACCATGCTCAATCGCAAACATGCCAATAATGTTGCGGTGAGTGCATGGGGTCAGTCTTTGGTGATGATATTGTTTATTATTTTATTAACCAGTGTGTTTATCACGCAATTGAGTCGCTGGTTAATTGCTCCTATCGAAAAGTTAGCTGAACAAATCGACAAATTTGAACCTGAGCGGGCAATCACAGATACCGACTTACCACAAACTTGGCTAGAAGTGAGTCGTTTGCAGTCGCAGTTTTCGAGTTTAGCTAATAAGCTAGCGCTTAATTTTAATCGCTTGCATCAAGCGAATCACGAAAACGAAGTGTTGAATAACAAACTGACCGATTTTAATGCCCAGCTCGAGCAACAAGTTAATGATAAAACGAATGAGCTAGTCGAAGCTGTTCGCTTAGCGAATCAAGCCAACCGTACTAAGTCGCAATTTTTAGCGAACATGAGCCATGAAATCCGCACCCCGCTCAATGGTATTTTAGGCATGACTCAACTGCTATTAGAAAACCCTAAACTACCCGAAACTGAGCGTGATGAGCTGGCGATGATCCATCAAAGTGCTAATAACTTATTGTTGATTTTAAATGATATTTTAGATTTCTCGAAAATTGAAGCGGGCGCTCTTAAACTTGAAGACCGTGTTGTTGAAATTAAAGCCTTACTGGCACAATTAGCCAAAGTTTTTAGTAGCACCAGTGTCAAATCTGGCGTTAAATTTAACTTGAGCATTGCAGACAACATACCTGAGTATATCCGCCTAGATCCACTGAGGTTTAGCCAAGTAATCAATAACATTTTGAGTAACGCGGGTAAATTTACTGAGTCTGGTGAAATAAACATGCAATGCCAAATGATCGATGGTGCACTAGCAATAAAAATTCGCGATACAGGTATAGGTATTTCTGCAGATCAGCAGGCTAAATTGTTTACAGAGTTCACTCAAGCCGATATATCGACCACCCGAAAATATGGTGGTACTGGGCTCGGGCTCACCATTAGTAAACGAATTATAGAGTTGATGGATGGAGAGCTCTCTTTAGTGAGCCAAGAAGGTGAGGGCAGTGAATTTACTATTATTGTGCCAGTGATGGTAAGCGATGCAGAAGCAACTGCAGAACAAAGTACAGACAAGCCAATACTTAGTGGCATAAATGTATTAATTGTTGAAGATAACCCTGTAAATCAAATCGTGCTGCAAAAAATGATGCAAGACACCCAGTGTACTATCAAAAAGGCAAACGATGGCTTACAGGCACTTGAAGAGCTTAAAAGTTTTACGGCAGATATTATATTGATGGACTGCCAAATGCCCCACATGGATGGCTATCAATGTACACAAGCAATTAAACAGAACCCTGCGCTGTATGGCGAAGCTATCATTATTGCTATTACGGCGAATGCCTTTGAAGAGGACCAAAAGCGCTGCCTTGTAGCTGGCATGGATGACTTCATCTCGAAGCCCATTAATAAAGATGAGCTTTATCGCTGCTTAAATAAATGGTTTAAAGCGCGTTTAGTCGATCAATGATTGCCTGAATCGTGCTTTCTGCAATTAGATCATCGGCCAACATGGGTTTTGCGAAGTAGTACCCTTGTAAATCTTCGCAGCCCATCTCTGTTAAGAAGCTGATTTGCTCACTTGTCTCAACTCCTTCAGCAATACAATATAAGCCTAAGTTCGATGACAACGCATGGATGGTTTTAATAATCGATTCATTACTTTTATCTTGGCCAATGTTTCGCACGAAGCTTTGGTCAATTTTGATCACATCAATCGGGAATTGACTTAGGTAAGTTAGTGACGAGTAACCTGTGCCAAAGTCATCAAGTAATAGTTTGAAGCCGGCATTTTTAAGTTTTTGCAGCTGCTTAGAAGCTTTTTCTTTATCTTCTAAAAGCGTATTTTCTGTAATTTCAAGACGCAGTTGCACAGGCTTAACCATGTGATTATTCAAAATAAGTAATAAGCGTTCAGTTAAGTTTGATTTTAAAATATGCGTTGGCGACAAGTTTAATGATAAATAAAACTGTGGGTTAGCACGTAGCATTGGCAGCAGCTCTGTTAATGCTCTATCAAGTGCTTGCTCAGTCAACGCATCGATTAGACCTATCTCTTCAGCAATAGGAATGAATTCGGCAGGTGATACAAAACCTTGCTCGTTCTTCCAGCGCATTAAAAGCTCAACGCCGTTTATTTTTTTAGTTTTAGCATTAACAATAGGCTGATAGTTATTAAATAACTCATCGTCTTTAAACGCATCTTTCAAGGCATTTTCAAGTAACAGCTTTTTGGTAAGCTGGTTATTCATCTGCTCTGTGAAATATTTAAAATTGTTACGGCCAGATTGCTTAGCATGCATCATGGCTATATCTGAATTTTTAATTAAATCATCTGCTGTTTTCGCATCAAATGGGTAAAGAGCGACACCAACACTTGCTGAAATGTTGATTGAAAAGTCGTCAATTATAACCTTGCTTGCCAGTTCTTCAGTGAGTTTTTTAACGAGATCACTGAGTGTTTGTGGTGAGTGAAGGTCTTTAATAAGAACCAAAAACTCATCACCACTTTGACGGCCTATTACGGCGTTTTCGGGTAACATTAGGTTTACTCTTTGCGTGATATCGCAAAGTAATTGGTCGCCGACAGCGTGCCCGAATGAATCATTTACTGGTTTAAATTTATCTAAATCAATAAATAATAATGCAGCTAGTTTATTGTATTTTTTGGCGTTATTTATACAGTTGCTAATTTTTGTATACATTAAAGAGCGGTTAGGCAAGCCCGTTAACGGGTCATAATTTGCTAAATAACGCAAATCGTCTTCAGCGCGTTTTTGCTCTGTTAAGTCTGAAATTACAATTACATAATGACTAATTGATTGGTTTTCCTTGGCTACAGCCGTGACACTAATATGAACTGGGTGTGCAGGGCTTTTTAGCGTGCGAATAACAGCTTCTGTTTTCCAGTTTTGCTTTGGTTTAAGTGTTTTTAATACGTCTATATATTCAAGGTATTTTGCACGGCCTATAGCTGCAATAAAGTCGCGACTAGTAAGCTCTGCAACATTGTTTGGCGTGGCGAATGCTTCACCAAAACTGGCATTAGCAGAAAATGGTTTGAGTTGATTGTCTAAAATTAGCAACCAGTCGTTTATTTGCCCAAATGCTTCGCCGAGGACACTGGCTTGCTGGGCATTAGCGCGTTGCTCTGTAATATTGGTATAAATACCGGTTATTTTTAATGGGCGGTTTTTTTCATCGGTTGCAATAGTACGACCAATGTCTTCGTACCAAAGCCAGTTACCATTTTTATGTTTTAAACGGTAAGTGGTATTCCATTGTTGGTTATTTGTTTGCTTACAAAATAGTTGCCACTGGCTAGTTACGTTATTGCGATCGTGCGGGTGCACTAAGCTCACAAACTTGTTGAGGCTTATACCATCTTTATACTCGGCATAGCCCAGTTCAGCAGAAAAGCGGGTCGTTCTTAAAAACTGTTCTACTAGGTTAATCTCCCAAACACCACTTTTAGTACTACTTAAAGCGAGTTCGGTTTGTTGCTGTGATTTTACAGCTTCTGCATGAGCACGACCGATCATTTGCTGGCGAGCACGGTATTGCCAAAATAGGAAAAACAAAACAGCTAAAACAATAATGACATAACTTGCTTTTGCAGCAGGGGATGACCAAGGTGCATGTGCAACATTAAATCTTAGTTGTCTAGACGCTGATATTGCATCGCTTAACTCGATAGACGACGACACTGATAACACATAATCACCAGGCGGTAATTTGGTAAAAAAGACCTCATTGGTTGTTAACTTGTCGTATTGCAGTGAGGTTGGCCCATCAAGGGTCACTCGATACGATGTTTTATCTTTATTAATGGTATCAAAGTTAGAAAAGGTGACTGCTAAGCCCATATCATCATAAGTGATCTGCAGAGGCGTATTTACATATTTATATGGATGGTAGTTAAGCTCTCGCGAAAGCAAAGATACATTGGTAATTTCGGTATTTATATTACCAGCCTCTACAGGCGACGATAAAAAGTCCTCTGGTGAAAGTAAAAGTACGCCTCGGGTACTACCAAATGCAAGTTGTCCGTTATGTAAGGTGGTGTCGGCATCAATGTTGAATTCATTAACGGCTAAACCATCGCGAATAAAGTAACGGTCAAGTTCTAAGGAGCTTAAATCAAGGCGGTAAAGACCATTTTGAGTACCTAACCATAAAAAGCCAAAACGATCTATTTGCAATGCAAAAACAGATTTAGCTTTTAAGCCAGACTGTATATTAATACGATGTTTAACTTCATAAGTTTTAGCATCTATGCCAATAAGCCCTTCGTCAGCTGAGCCAAGCCACAGGGTGTTGTTATAATCCATCACCCAGTCATCAATGGTAGTGAACGCTAATGGGTTATAATTTTCTGTTTGGTATATCAGTGTTAACTTTTGAGTCTGCTCATTGTAGCGGTACAATTTGCCAGACATACTCAGTACGTATTCGTCGGGGTGGTCTGGCAATGGCTTTAAAAAAGCATGGGCATTAACAAGGTCAACTTGTTCTTTCAATCCTTTAATGGTGGTTAGTTCGCCTGTTTTACCATTGTACTTATAAAAATTTTGGTCATCTAAAAATGCAAATTGATCATTGCCCATAGCACGAAAGCCCCAGTTAGGGCCGTAATTTATAAGGTGCATGGTCTCAGCATTGCCTTTTATAGGCACTAATTTGCCTGTCTGTTTATCAAACAAGGCAAGACCTATGTATTTCATTAGCCACAGATAACGGTTGCTGTCATCAATGTTAGCTTCAGTAATACCATAAATACCATGCTCACCATGAAAGGCTTTTTCATCGTTACTAACTAAGTAGGGTGTAATATCTTTAGTAAGTTGGTTGTACTTCATTAGGCCATTATCTGTACCTATCCAAACGGTATCATTTTGATCTTGTAATACCGACCAGACATTATTATTGAAGCGAGCTTGGTTATTTTTTAATTCAATGTGTTTAAAACGTCTTGCTAGTGTTGACCATGTGAAAACGCCCTGTGAGCGGGATGCAAGCCACAGCAAGCCAGTTTTATCAATCATTACATCTTGAATTGAATTGTCAGACATTAAAAACTTACTTTGTTCAAAGTTTAAGATGAACTCAACTGACATGGTTTGGCGATTAAATTCGAACAACCCTTTTTCTGTGACGATATATTCACCGAATGAGCTAACAGAATAATCCCAAATATTTAAGTTAGGGATCAACAGCCTTATCTTATCAAACGCCAGTAAACGGTTAGCGTTAAAAGGGATATCAAACATGCCCTCAACAGTGCCTACAAATAAGCCGAGCTGCGCATCGACCCTTAAAAATTTTACGTTTTTATTATCTTCGGTGACCTGAGATTTATCGGTTAGCGGAATATGCGAGATATGATCATCTGCAAGGTTTTTTGAAAAAAGCCCATTCGATGTGCCTATATATAAAAAGTTGTCGTGCAAGGTGAGTGCCCGCACAATGTGCTCTTCTTTATTGATAGAAAACTCATGCAAAAACTTTTTTGATTGCTTGTTGTATGAATAAACGTGCTGAGCAATAGCGAAGTAAAAAAAGTAATCGTCTTCAGTGATTGCTAAAATGGGCGAAAAGAAAACATCTTCAGGGTCTAGTTTGCCAGAATAGATTTTTTCAACTTTTAGTGTTTTTGGGTCGATCAGAAAAGCACCTGAAAACTCAGTGCTGACGAAAATGTTTCCGTCGTCAGTTTTATGCATTGCGGTAATTTGTCGCTGATCAAGAATATACTCCCCAGCAAAAGGCGCTACCTGATAACCATCATACCTATTTAAGCCTTGGTAGGTACCAATCCAGATAAAGCCTAAATCATCTTGCACGATTTTAGTTACACTGCCTTGCGTAAGTCCTTCATCGGTCGAAATACGCTGCATTTGCAAAGCATAGTTTTGTGCCAACGCCGAAGAGGAAAGCGTGAAGAACAGCAAACTGAAAATCAAAAGAAAAAGTTTAGGCACTGACTGATTAACCCTAAATTATTATTTGCGCATAATTTTTAACAAAATATAGCACAATTATGACCGTAATTAATGGTTCTGAAAAGAAAAAATAGTAATAAGGTCTACTTGGTGCTGAAACTGAAACCTATGCTATAACTAGTTCAATTATCAGCAATTTGAGAACGTGATGCGCCATTCATTTATCAGCCAAAAAAGTAATGCCTTGTTATTAATTATTGACCTTCAGGCAGGGCTTGAACCGGTAATTAACGACTTTGGCTTAGCTGTTAATCAGACCGAAAAGTTAATAAAAGCAGCTAAAGCTTTAGATATTCCCTATTTATTTACCGAACAAAATCCAACCAAGTTAGGTAAAAGTAGTGAACAGCTCTTACCTTTTATAACTGGCACTAACTGCTATCACAAAATACATTTTAGCGCATGCCAAGAGGTTCAATTTAACAACCTATTGGCTGGCTCTAAACGTAAGCAAATAGTGGTAACGGGTACAGAGTCGCATGTGTGTGTACTGCAAACATGTTTAGACTTAATTGCCAATGGTTACCAAGTGTTTGTAGTGGAAGATGCCATTGCATCACGCAACGAAAAACACAAAGAGTTGGCTGTTAAGCAGCTATCGGCAGCAGGTGCTATTATTACTTGTACAGAAAGTGTGATATTTCAATGGCTAGAAAAAGCAGGGACCGATCAATTTAGGGCATTATTGCAATTAATAAAGTGAACCATGATGCGCATCAAACCGTATTGGCTCGATTAATTGTATTTTTGTAAATTATTTAATGATTAAGGCTTTATCTATGACGAGTGTGCGCCGCCTTTTTACTTATTTGTTCCTTTTATTGTTTATTGAATCTTTAGTTTTAGGTTTTATCTATTCGACCCTAATTACCGGTGTGGTAACCGGTTTGTTATTGCTATCTTTACCGCTTTGGATGCTCCATCAATATCCAACGAGCAAATTAACAGCCCATGTTGTGGCTGCCGGTTGCATGATGTTTTCGTTTTTACACATTCAACAAAGCTACGGCCTCATTGAAGTTCATTTTGAAATATTTATTTTAATGGCCGTGTTGATCATGTTTGTCGAATGGCGCGTGTTTATTACTGCACTTTCTTTTGTGGCCGTTCATCATTTGAGCTTTTACTTTTTACAGATAAACGAAGTCGGTTTATACGTTTTTGACCCAGATCGATTATATTTTAGCACCGTACTTATTCATGCCGTGTATGCCATAGTTGAAGCAATTGTAGCGGGTTATATTGCAAAAACCCTGCATCGTGAACGTAGTTCTGGCCTATCGTTAAGCACAACAACAGAGCAGATAATGGCCGATGAAAACAGCATTAATATTAGTTTAAGAGCGGATGATAGCCACAGTGAAGCCGTAGCGGGTTTTAACCGTTTACTGGGTTTTGTATCGAGTGTGATAGGTGATGTTCAAAGTCAAAGTAGTGTTTTAAAAAATCAGTCTAAACAATTGCTTGAAGTACACGACGAATTGCATGAGCAAGCACTTCATCGTGAGCAGTTATCGACGGATATCGCGCAGTCAGGTGAACGAGTCGCCGAAGGCTTTGCTCATGTGGAACAAGAGAGTAATGAACTGCAAACACAATTTGAGCAGCTCCATTTAAGTGCCACAGAGGCATTAAATGAGGTGGCGAATACAGACAGCAAAACGGCTGAGCTTGCTAATAACCTTCAAGAAGCAGATCAAAACATAGGCCAACTGGTGAGTGCATGTTCGCATATCTCAGAATTACTTAATGAAATTTCGTCAATTGCTGAGCAAACGAATTTACTTGCGCTTAACGCTGCAATTGAAGCTGCGCGTGCAGGTGAACAAGGCCGCGGCTTTGCGGTAGTGGCTGATGAAGTTAGAAACTTGGCAACGCGTAGTAAAAACACGACGGATAAAATAACCAATACGCTTGAAAGTTTGATGCAAAACAGCGCCTCATCAACTAAGTCGATGCAGGGTAGTGTTGCGCTTATAGAGCAGTTATCTGCAATTAGTTCGCAGATGAAACTGCAAATTACCGAGATGACAGAGCAGGTGAATGTTGCTGCAAGTAGCTCACAGTCGGTTGCTCATGTAGTGCAAAATCAAGCGGGTAATACGCGTGCTATTGCCGATAATTCACAGGCCTTAATTGCTAACCAAGCCAACGACAACTTGATGATTGAAAAACTCACCGATCGCGTACAGTTAATTGATGTAAGTATCGATGTGCTGGAGCAAGGTATTGCTAAATTCAAATAGCAAATGGCTGATAATGGCAACTCTGGTTTGGGTTGCCTCTGTGGCATTAGCCTTGGTGTTTGCTTATTCTCAACAAGCAAGCACCTTTGATCCAGATAAAAAGCTAGCCACAACAAATTGGTTACCTGCTTTTCAACAAAGTATGGGGCTTGATATCAACAATGCCGATACCTTGTACATTATTGATGAAAATACCTGTGTATGCTCAGAGCGCTCACAACCGCACATAATAAGCCTTAGCAGCTATGCTTCAGAGCAAGGTATTAAAGTAGTAAAACTTAAACCAACATCTGCGGTTGCTGCAATATTACCCGCTCAACCTGCCGCAGTACTTGTTTCAGAAAATCAACAGCTTGTGTATGCAGGGCCATTATCAAAAGGACTCGCCTGTTCAAGTCAGAATGGCTTTGTTGAGTTAGTAATCGCAAACTTACGTGCGGGTTTTAATAGCCAGTTTATTAACTCAGATGCTGAGGGGTGCTATTGTGAGATTAATTGAACTCTTAAAATAGCAGCGCTAAAAATAAACATGAAATTAAAAGAATTTGAGCTGTGGGCCTTTAAACAAGAGCTAGCCGAATGTAGAAAATTTACCTTGTTTTCTCGAAGTGTATACGCCCATTATGAACGGTATTTTTGTCAGATAGAGACTAACGGAATTTACCGAGTAATTATTAAGTTAAGTGAATCGGATAAACGTGATGGGACCACTGAGTTAAGTAGTTCTGTGCTTAAATTTTATCAACCTTTTGATTTTATAGCATTTAATGGATTGGGTGAGAATGAAAAGAAACTATGCCTATTAGATACGTTGCAGCAAGCATTAGTTAAATTAACAGTAATGTATGAATGGCCAATAGAGCCGTTTAATCAAGCATATGCAGCGGTTTTGAGAGATAGTTTTGTTAACCATTATACTTTTCGAAAAAAGCATAACCGTAACAGAAAATTTATTGCAGAATTAGAGTGCCATCACGAATCGACGAGCTTTGATTGTTTTGTAAAAATCAAAAATAAAATCGGGGAAGTGCTGTTTTCAAAACGTTTATTTAGTGCTGAGCCAGATGAGTTTCTGTTTAATGGCTTACTAGGCGATATTAGATGGATTGATAATGAAACACTCGCAGTTTTGAATAAAGATAAGAGTGAATCAGAGCGGATTAGAGTTCAAGATATCATTAACCAATAAAGTTAAGGGTATAACTTTTTATGACGTAATGTTCTCATGCTTAGTCATAAAAGAGGCCAAAAATATTGGCCTCTGACTCTATAAAGTTATTGAATTTGGCCTCGTATCTCACCGCTTGGGTTTGCAGGGGTATGAATGTTTACATAATGACCGCCTGAAGCTAAAACTGAAAAGATATCGGCGTCTATCATTAAGCCCGTGCTGCTCATCCAGCGATTCATATCATCACTGTCTTGTACAAGAGGAGCTAACACAGGGCCATTTTCACCTGCTACGCCAGTATGAATATGGGCTGCACTTGCATCACTTACACCTGATGTTAGTACTTGCAGCTCAACACTGTAATCATTGGTATTCACTAGCGCATAACCATCACCAGATGCATCCGTTGTGACCGCGGGTACTTCTTGTTCACCAGAAAGCGGGAAGGTTACAAACACGTAGTTGTCGGTAAGGATTTGACCACGTAGTTCACCACCTGGGTTAGCTGGAGTATGCACATTAACGTAGTGACCACCTGATGCGAGTACTGCAAAAATATCTGCATTGATCATGGTGTTTTCAGGTGTTTGCCACAGGTTCATGTTATCGTTTGATTGCTCTAACGCGGCAAGAACGTCGCCATTGGTGCCTATACGACCTGTATGAATGTGGGCAGCAGTAGCATCACTCACACCTTCGGTTAACGCTCTTAATTCTAAATTGTAATTATCCATGTTAACTAATGCATAACCACTACCTGATGCCATCGTATCAACGGCTGGAACTTCTTGCATACCGCTAAGTGGGAAAGTAACGAGCTGATAGTTGTCTGTTAGGATCTGACCTCTAATTTCGCCACCCGTGTTAGCAGGCGTATGCACGTTAACGTAATGACCTCCTGATGCAAGTACCTCAAATATCTCTGCGTTGATCATGGTATTTGCTGGTGTCATCCACATGCCTGCGTCAGTTGTTGATTGCTCAAGAGCAACGAGTACGTCACCATTCGTGCCAATTCGGCCAGTGTGAATGTGTGCACCTGTCGCATCATCAACACCCATTGTGTTTACTAATAGCTCTAAGGCATAGTTATCCATGTTAATTAATGCATAGCCTTCACCGCTTGCATCAGATTCGAGAGCAGGAACTTCTTGCTCACCGCTTAGTTTAAAGCTGGTAAAACCATAGTTACTGGTTAGGATTTGCCCGCGAAGCTCGCCGCCAGCATTAGCAGGTGTATGAACATTGACATAGTGACCGCCAGAAGCCAGCACTGCAAAAATATCCGCATTGATTTGCGTGTTGCTTGGTGTCATCCAGACATTGCTATCATCCATTGATTGTTCAAGAGCTACTAATACATCGCCATTAGTCCCGATACGACCTGTATGAATGTGCGCAGCACTTGCATCGTCTAAGCCTGATGTGACAACAGTAAGCTCTACGCTGTAGTCTGTTGTATCAACAAGAGCATAACCATCACCATCAGCCATGGTGCTGACCATAGGCACTTCTTGATCACCACTTAAGTCAAAGGTCGCAACTGCATAGTTGTCTGTTAAGATTTGGCCGCGAATTTCGCCACCGGCAAATTCAGGCGTATGAACATTAACATAGTGACCGCCGTCTAGAAGTACTGCCAGAGTGTCGCTGTCTATCATGGTATCTTCTGGTACAACCCAGTCAGTCATGACTTCGTCGTCTTGTTCTAAAGTCACGAATACATCACCATTTGAGCCTAATTTTCCTGTATGGATGTGAGCTGCTGTAGCGTCATCAACACCCATAGTCACCGCACGAAGCCGTAATTCTGTCGTTGCGCTATCATAAGATGCATAGCCATAACCCATTGCGTCACTGTCGTTCATAGGCACTTGCTGATCGCCATTTAAAACAAACGTGATGATGCTCGTTGTATCAGGCACAATTTGCGCACGAAGTTCGCCGTTTGCATATTGTTCGGTATGAAGGTTAATGTACCAATCGCCATCCATTAAATCAGCAATTAGGGTTTCATCAAGGTCGGTTATTGCGACTTCATACATACCATCGGTAGTGGCCTCAAATGCAAAAGCAACATCACCATTAGCGCCTAAATCGCCGTCGTGTATGTGTGCTGCGCTAAAGCCTTCGACTGAGCTTGCATCAAGTGTTGCACGAAATTGCATTAAACTTTCGTCAAGCTCTACCGTTGCAGTCGCTGTTTGCATTGAGTCATTCATTGGCACTTCTTGTTTGCCACTTAAAGTTACAGAATAGGTTTTACTTGGAGTGAATTCTTGAACTGGGGGAGGGGTAACAACTTCGGTATTATCGTCATCATCATCGCTACACGCGGTGAGAAAAAGTAAGCTGCTAGCCAGGAGTATGTATTTCATCGTTCTTCCTTATATCTTTGAATGTTCGGACGTTACGACGTGTCCATTTCAATAAGGCTTACGGCAGGTGTTTAAAAAGAGATCACAAAAGGTTATTTAAAAGTTAAAAACTGGTTCTTTAGTATTGGTTTGTTGAAAGAGGGGATTAATAGTTAAAGTTTAATATCGCTAACTTTAAAGGAACATACATGCTTAGCAACATAAAAAGTGTTGGGTGGTAAATGGGTACGGATTGTGCATCTATTTTGTTTTCAAAAGGTTTATAGCTAAACGTCAAAAAATTAACGATAGGAAAACTATGCAGCTAACTTCGTACACATCCTCATTCCTAAAAGAGCCATTATTAGATCAGCAAAATAAAAATGAGCTAAACCCAGAAAGTGAAAAAGCAATAAACCTTCAAGGCTCTAAACAACAAGAAGCGGGCGTTGATTCTGATCCACAAGCAGAAGCTCAATCAAAGACATCACAAACACAGCAAGAGCTAGTAGTAAAAATAAAGGAATTACAAAATAAGATTAATAGTTTAAAAAGCAACAAAGACCTAGCTCCAGAACAACGAGAAAGTGAGTTACTAGAGCTTAATAAACAACTTGATGAAGAAATAAATGCAGTCCAGCTTGCCGTAAAAAGTAATGTTTCTACGATGATAAACTCTTTGTTTGCTCCTACTTCTAGTAATCACTCTGGTATGCTGTTTAACAATAAAGCCTAAGTTTAAGGCAAAGCGCTTGCTCGCAGTTGCTTTGCCAATTGCATATTTATAAGTCCGCTAAATTACATACTTTATAAGTGAGTAGATGAGAGTACATATAAAGGTAAATAGGAAGAACCATTTTATGTGAACTGTTATTGGTGACCCGCGTTTGGCTGTTCTGATCATAGTGACTGGGTAATCATACTCAACAAGTGTCTTGAAGAGCTCAGGGTGTTCTAAGCTCCAGTCATTTAAAGGAATTGAATCACCATAGCGAGTTTTAAAAATTACAGAAAATAGATGGGCACGCCTAGGTGTTAGTGCATCATTCTTTCTGTAATTTCGCCTGAGCTGGAAAAGGTGCAGGTCAAAGTTTATCCTTTTGATTTACCGACCAAAGT